>JAYUGZ010001041.1:0-1002 GCA_043767465.1 Cyanobacteriota bacterium | reverse complement strand
TTCCGAAAGACCCAAGCCTTCAAACAATAAATTCATTAATGCTCCTAATAACGAGTCTTAGCCTTCTAAGTCGCCCAACTCGGATGCGGATTTCTGCTCTAGGGCAGGAACTCATCTATGAGTTCTGTATGGTGCTGCGCCTGCGCGCACCTTTTCAAATAGCAATCGAGTATAGGGCAGCTCCGTCGATGGTGACTAAATTTACCGATTCGACAGCCGTCTTTGATTTTGTGACATCACCGATACCAACCGCCAGCGATCGGGTTATCGACTTCCAACATTCTTTAACAGGATATTGGACTTCCTTTGAGGTACTTGCAAGCTTTCTCTCTAGGGCATTTTATAGTGAGGATGATGACCAGCCCCACTGAACTGCACTACATAGTAGTTACAGGTTTGTTAGTTCAGGCGCTCTCCCGCAATCCGTCGCCTGCGGGATTCAACAGGGGATGCAGCGACCGTTACCGCCTATCCATCTCAACACTCTTTCGGGATACCGTTGTGGTGTAGGGCGGACGGCGAAGCAATCTCAAATTCTCCCCGCTTATTTCTGGCTTGTTATCATCATAACTCTTTACATTCAGAAACAAAACATTAAATTCGTTAAGATTCTGCGATCGTTCTGTAGAGATAACCGCACCCCGACGGGGCGGGTCGATTGCCAGAGAGGGGGTAAAAAACTTTACAACCTCTTTGCTACATATCTTTGCACAATCTTGTACTAATTTTCACTTTTGCTGCACAATCGGCTAATCATTTTTTGGCTGGTGTCCGGTTTTTGTTCGCTGCACCGAAAACGGCGACAGTTCCAGCAACATTTAGATTTGACCGTAGAGGTCGTAGACATCGGCACTCGTAATTTTCACAGATACGATCGATCCCAGCCGAGCTTCTCCTGTCACGTAGACGAGTCCATCTACTTCTGGGGAAAACCGAGCGGATCTACCAATCAACTCGCCTGTCTCTGGTTGTTCTTGTTCTATCAGGACATCAACTACCTGA
>JAYUGZ010001040.1:0-1009 GCA_043767465.1 Cyanobacteriota bacterium | reverse complement strand
GAACACCCGCCCCGCCTTGCCCCGCACCAACTCCGGCACGTCGGGATTTTTTTTCTGGGGCATGATGCTAGAACCAGTAGCGCAGCTATCTTTGAGCGTTATAAATCCAAATTCGTGAGAAGACCACAGAATCATTTCTTCTGACAAACGGCTCAGGTGTACCATAATCAAGCTGGCGGCTGCCAGAAATTCGATCGCAAAATCTCGATCGCTCACTCCATCCAAGCTGTTAGCATAAACCTTGTCAAATTGCAAGAGTTCTGCCGTATAATGTCGGTCGATCCCGAAAGTCGTCCCCGCCAGCGCGCCGCAACCCAAAGGCGAAATATTCACCCGCTTCAAGACATCGCCGAGACGTTCCCAATCGCGATCGGACATTTCAAAATAAGCTAACAGGTAATGAGCCAAACTGATTGGCTGAGCGCGCTGCAAGTGCGTGTAACCAGGGATTAAAGTTTCGACGTTAAGTTCTGCAATTTCCAGCAAAACCTCTTGAAATTCCCGCAATTGCTCGCGTATTTCGGCGATGCGATCGCGCAGATACAATCGAGTATCGGTGCCGGCTTGGTCGTTGCGCGATCGGGCAGTATGCAGCTTTTTACCCGCATCCCCCACGATATCCGTCAACCGTTTCTCTACAGCAAAGTGAACATCTTCTGCATCAACTCCCGGAACAAAAAGTCCTTGGCGATATTCGCTGCGGATCTGTTCCAAGCCATTGACTAACTGTTCGCCTTCTGCTGTGGAAATTATCCCGGTTTTGGCGAGCATTTTAGCGTGAGCGACAGAACCAGTCAAGTCGTACTCGATCAGTTCCATGTCGAAGCCAATACTAGCATTGAATTTGGCGATCGCCGGGTGCAGCGCCGATTCAAATCTTTGACTCCAAGTTTTTTGTTGTGTTGTCATTGCTGGTAAAACTAGATTATCTCTCTCTTGCAGAACCTATAAAAACAGGTTAGTAGTAAGGACTTTAGTCCTCCGGTTAGTAGTAAGGACTTTAGTCCTC
>JAYUGZ010001039.1:0-1006 GCA_043767465.1 Cyanobacteriota bacterium | reverse complement strand
GTATAGCGCAACTCCAAATAAGCCAGATTTTCAAACACGTAAGCGCCCCGCATCAACCGATAGATGAAATAAGGCAAAGTCTCAACAGTTTGAACGCTTTCTACCAGCGTGTGCAGTTCCAAATACTCATCAAGAGTATTGCGCGGGCGAGTGTAAAAATCCTCAAACTCCGAGTATTGTTGAAATCGGCTAGCTATCTCAGCATTGTGATGGCGATCGAAATACCGCCACAGCACCCTAGGAACCACAGAACCACCCAGATGGCGGTGCAACTCAGCGTGTAAAGTCATGGCAACAAAGCCTCAATTTTCTCAATCGTAACAAAAATTAATTAGTCATTAGTCATTAGTTATTAGTTATTTGTGAGTTCCAATTACCATTACCCCATGCCCATGCCCCATGCCCCATGCCCCATGCCCCATGCCCGATGCCCGATGCCCCACGCCCGCATCCAAAATCTAAAATCTAAAATCTATTGACATTCGGGACAGCTTCATACATAATCTAAGATTGTGTCAACCTGAACAGAACGCGAGAAACCCTTGGCTAACGTAGTTGTAATCGGCGCCCAGTGGGGCGATGAAGGAAAAGGCAAAATTACCGATTTGCTCAGCAAATCCGCAGATATCGTTGTCCGCTACCAAGGGGGCGTCAACGCCGGTCATACCGTGGTAGTCAACGGTCAGACTTTTAAGCTTCACTTAATTCCGTCTGGAATTCTGTACCCTGAAACAGAATGTATCATCGGCTGCGGTACGGTCATTGACCCTAAAGTTTTAATTCAAGAATTGGATCAGTTAGAAAAACTAAACGTTTCTACTGCCAAGTTGATGATTTCTCAAACTGCTCACGTTACCATGCCCTACCACAGATTAATTGATGTGGCATCGGAAGAACAGCGGGGAAATTATAAAATTGGGACAACGGGACGCGGCATCGGCCCTACCTACGCGGATAAGTCCGAACGTACTGGGATTCGGATGCTCGATTTAATGGACTTGGAAGG
>JAYUGZ010001038.1:0-16605 GCA_043767465.1 Cyanobacteriota bacterium | reverse complement strand
CGTTTTTCGGCTCTTTTTCCCTCTGCCTCATCATAGTTTTTTTCCCTGATTATGGGATGTTTGGTTTCACCCTTTTTTAATTCGCCAACAGTCTCTTTAAATCGCCGAGTTTCCCCAACCCGCGCAGGCGGGTTTTGTCTGTGTAGACGCGATTTAAAATCGCCGAGTTTTCCTAATAACTAATAACTAATCGCTAATAACTAACGACTATGAATTCTTACGAATCCGACTCACCGTCGGCAGGTGTAGCTGAAGGCGAGTCTTTAACAATAGAACAGGCGATCGCAAATTTGCACTCCCAAGATTACAGTCTCCGCTATTACGCTGCTTGGTGGGTAGGGAGATTTCGAGTCAAGGAACCGGCAGCAATTGCAGCATTGATTGCCGCCTTGCAAGAAGAATCAGAACAAACAAAAATCGGCGACTATTCCTTACTCCGAAATGCCGCGCGGGCTCTGGGAAAATTGGGCGATAAACAAGCCTTACCCGCCCTGATTCGCTGTTTGGAATGCGCGGATTATTACGTGCGGGAAGCGGCGGCTCAAGCTCTAGAAATGCTGGGCGAGATCGATTCTATTCCACCGCTAATGCAACTACTGGATCGTGGCGTAGCAGCCGCTGTACGAGTCCCAGGCAAGTCGCATCTTGTGCAACCTTACGATTCGGTAATTGAAGCTTTGGGTACGCTGCAAGCTACAGAATCCATACCGCTAATTTCACCTTTTTTAGAGCATTCAGTCGAGCGGGTGCAGTACGCTGCGGCGCGGGCGATGTATCAGTTGACTGGCGATCGCATTTATGGAGAGCGCTTGGTAACTGCTCTGAATGGGGATAATTTGCAGTTGAGGCGATCGGCTTTAATGGACTTGGGGGCGATCGGCTATTTGCCGGCAGCGCCAGCTATTGCTGAAACTTTAGCAGAGAATAGCATGAAATTGATTGCTCTGAAAGGAGTTTTGGAGCATCATCTCGCACAGCAAACCTCTCTATCCTTGTCAGATGAAGCTATCCAAGTTATGAATTTAATGGATAGTTTGCTTTAAAAACGAAATTTTAAGTCCTGAAAGAGGATTGCTGTAGCGATGCTCAATTGTTTGCCGTAGATTCAGGAAACAGCAGATTTCAGGACACAGCAGTGCTGTTTCCCTACCTGTTTTGATGAGAATATTGGTGGGTGAGGGTGCAAAAAGTTCGATCGCGCGATCGACCCAACCTACAATTACAATGGTCACGGTAGAGTTTATAAATAAATGGCATTAGAACTAATTCAGGCAGTCGAACAAGCAGATTCTTCCGAAGGCTTGTTAAACGCAGTCAAAGCACTGGCGGCGGCTGACTCAAAAGAAGCAATTCCTACCTTAATAACAGTGCTCGGTTACAACAACCCAGGCGCTGCTGTTTCCGCCGTTGACGGACTGATTCAACTCGGAGAACCTGCGGTGCTGCCGCTGCTAGAACAGCTTGATGGCTACAATTACGGGGCGAGAGCTTGGGCTGTTCGAGCTTTGGCGGGAATTGGCGATCCCAGGGGTTTGGAGATTTTGCTCGATGCGGCGGCGAATGACTTTGCTTTGAGCGTGCGGCGGGCGGCGGCTAGGGGTTTGGGGACGATTTGCTGGGAACTTATGCCACAAGCACAAATTGCAGATGCTCAAAATCGTGCTGTGAAAACGCTGCTGCAAGCGTCCCGAGATCCGGAATGGGTGGTTCGCTACGCAGCGGCGGGGGGTTTGCAAGCTTTGGCGGGTGCTGCGACTGTTAAACCGGATTGGTTGGCGGAAGTTTCCGCCAGGCTTGAGGAAATTGCCCAAAGCGATGAAACTGTTTCAGTTAGAGCGCGCGCCATGCTTGCCAAACAAAAATTGTCACTTGGCTAGGGTTTGGGCGATCATCTCTTCCAAGTCCCCTTGACTGAGAGTAGTTAATATAAAGACTTCTTGTACGGTTGTGCCCTGTCTGGCAATGATTTTAAATCCCCCGCGAATGGGTACTGACACTCTTAATGTCATGCGGGGGATGTGCCCTTTAACTTTGTTGATGACTCCGGGCGTAACGGTTTGAATGCCCATTTTTAGGGTGATGCGCTGTAAAATTGGGATCAAGCCGGGAAGGTGGGTAGAGTGATTCCAGACTAGACGGCCTTTGGGTTGTGCGTTCATGACTTTTTTACCAAATTCAACATACCCAGTCTAAGTCACCCCTGGCTGGAACCAATTTGAAATTTCCTCAATTTATGTATCGATAACGTTACTGTACGCGTCATTGCGAGCAAAAGGACGCAATCTCAAACTGAGATTTTTGATTGCGGGGGCGCCAGCTTGGATTTAATGGCGCAGAATTGTGTTGTACTTTTTGATGGTTTGGGTTAGTAACTGTGGGTTTTTCTAGTTGATTTGCGATCGCCCGCAGGATTTCTGTGACGCTGCAAGGTTTCTTGAGATAGCCGTCGGCTGGGAGTTCCAGGGCTGTTTCCATTTCGGATGCTGTCATGAAAATAAACGGAATTTTGGCGGTGGCAGGATACGATCGCAAAGTGGCGAAAACTTCAAAACCGTTGACTTCCGGCATCATCACATCAGACAAAATTAAATCGGGAATTTGGGCGATCGCTAACTGGATACCGACTCGTCCGTTTTCGGCGCCGACAGCTTCAAAACCTCGCGATTCTAGAAGTTCTAAAACGGTTTCTCGGATTAAGTTATTGTCTTCAATTACTAATATTTTTTTCATTTGTTAGAGCGAGCTCTTTACTGTGTTTATACTTCTCTGTTATAATCTTCGCAGGTAAGTTTTAATAAATTCAATAGGGTTATTGCAAAAACCCACTTTTTACGGGCCGCTTTTTATGGAAAGTGCGATCGCACCTACGCACAAGAATGGTATTGATCAACAGTCATTGTTCCTGACAAACCTCAACAATCTAACGCTTATTGGTGCAGTGTCGCATCTGATAAAAGAGTGATATACAGCAATCAAACTCTGCCAATCACGGCTTCGGTTCCTACACTTTATCTGGCTAGAGCTTGCTGTACGATCGCCTAAGCGTTAAGCTATCTGCAATACTTTGAAGATACATATAGCAATCCTAAATCATTTTCAATAACTGGTTCCTAGGCTCTGCCTGGGAACCGATGTCACTCTTGAAGAGCCTCGCCTGCGAAAAGGTCGGCAGAGCCTCCGGATCTGCATTACTTTGGCAGAGCGAAAGTAACGAGCAATCAACCACCTGGTTGATGTCCGCGCCACCCTGGAACAACTCGAATGAGAACGACTTGTTGCATCAATTCATAAATTCTGAGTAGAAAATTAATTGAATATGCAGGAACTACCTTTAAAAACTCAGGATAATCTTCAACATTTCCGCTTGGGTTACTTGCTGCGTCACTGGCGTGGCGATTTGACTGGTGGACTAACAGCGGCAGTGGTAGCACTGCCCTTGGCGCTGGCTTTTGCAGTGGCGAGTGGAGTGGAACCGCAAGCCGGACTCTACACCGCAATTGTGGCGGGGATTGTAGCGGCAATCTTTGGTGGTTCACCCGTTCAGATTACCGGCCCTACTGGGGCAATGGCAGTCGTTCTAGTGGGAATTGTCGCCAAGTACGGCCTCGAAAAGGTTTGGATTGCTGGGGTAATGGCCGGGATTATCCAAGTTGCCTTGGGGATTGCCAAACTCGGACGGCTGGTGAAGTTTATTCCCTATCCGGTGACGGCGGGCTTTACTAATGGCATCGCCGTCATTATTTTTTGCGGTCAACTTAATAATTTCTTTGGCTTGCAATTGACACGCAGCGAACATTTTTTACCGGGATTGTGGGAAAGTGTGACCCATATACAGGGTGTAAATTCGGCGTCGGTGGGGTTGGCAATGGTTGTAATTACCACACAACTGCTTTGGCCTCGGATTAATACTACGATACCGGGTTCTATGGTGGGGTTAATCCTAGCGACTGCTGTAGCGTCGTTCTTTCACCTCCATGTCCCCACTATCGGCTCGATACCCCAATCGTTACCGGTGCCGCAAGGTATTCCCCACTGGACTGATTTTGGTCTGCTGCGAGAGCTAATTAATCCGGCCTTGGCACTGGCTGCATTGGGGAGTATTGAGTCGTTGCTGTCGGCGGTGGTGGCTGATGGTATGACAGTCAGCGAGAAACACAATAGTGACAGGGAACTCATCGGTCAAGGGTTGGCGAATATCATAGTGCCGTTTTTTGGGGGAATTCCGGCGACGGGGGCGATCGCTCGTACTGCTGTCAATGTCCGTGCTGGTGGCCAAACTCGACTTTCTGGCGTGATTCACGGCCTTGCTTTAGCGATTATTGTCTTGACTTTAGCTCCCCTCGCGGCACAAATTCCCCTAGCGGCCTTGGCTGGCATTCTGATGGTGGTTAGCCTGCGGATGATTGAGTGGGAAGCGATCGGCTTGCTGATGCGTGCCACCTACTCCGACTTTGGTGTGATGATTCTTACCTGGCTAGTTACCATCTGCTTTGACTTAGTTCTAGCTGTAGAAGTCGGATTAATTGCAGCGGGTGCTTTGTTCATCAAGCGGATGAGCGATTTGAGTCTGGTCAAAATTCCCGAAACCGAAGTTTTTCCTCCCGGCGTACCCCTGGAGTTAAGCAAAGAAATTGCCGTTTATCGGGTAGATGGGCCTGTATTTTTTGGTGCCGCCGAACGGTTTGTTACCTTCCTGCGGGATGAACCAGAAGTGAAGTTTCTGATTTTGCGGCTGCGATTTGTACCGAATATGGACACCACTGGGTTAGTCGCCCTCGAAGACATCTACCAGGATCTGAAACGCCACGATTGCCGCTTAATTCTCACGGGTTTGCAGCCGGAAGTTCAACAACTCCTAGAGCGATCGGGAATCTTAGCAAAAATTGGGTTGTCAAATTGTTTTGAAACGACGACGGAAGCAATTTTTTCCCTCACTCCTGCGATCGAAAAATCCGCTCAACCTGTAGCTATAACGTCTGAACAAAAAGAGTTGGTTGCCCCAAAAGAAGATTGATACAGTTTATTTAAGATAGATTCCAGCCGCCTGACTCAAAAAGTTTCTATTTGAGTTGGGCGGCTACGTCCAATAATATCTCATAAATCCGCCGCTTTGGTTAAGCGATGCTAAAAACTGTTCAGTTCACAAAATTACGGCTCTAGGTTAAAATATAACTTAGTGTATCGCGATTTTTAGAGGAAAAGGATATGTCAGAATTTCTCGACTTTCTCCGACATCAGTTTGCCTACGTTGCCATTGGCGAATTTAAACCAGGAAAATTCAAAGAAGCAGAAGAACTTTTTGAAAAAGCCGTTGCAACTTATGCTACAGGTTTTAAGGGAGCATACCTGCTGCAATTGCCCAATACAGACAAAGGTATTGCCATCATTTTTTGGGAAAGCGTAGAAGAGATGGCCGCCAATCAAAGCGAAGCTTATCAGGAAATATTGAAGCAGATGACGCCTTTGTTTGCTAAAATTCCCGATACTGATGTTTATGAAACCGTCAGTGAAATTAAGCCGAAAAGTGAATGATTAACAATTCTGCAACCTGCGCGTCATTCCCATTCCCATCGGCGTTTTTCGCCCAACTCCGCTGTAAAGGGCAAAATCTGCTAAAGCATTAATTTGCTTGATAGCAACCGGATTGACATCTCCCATAATTCGGTAACTAACCTCGCCGATGCAGCCAATAAATTTACTTCGAGAATCGGTACAAACTTCTGTGCGGATATTGAAAAAACTGGGAAAAATAGATTCTATAAAAGTAGGTTCGATCGCAATTTCGCTATATTTGTTCCAACGATTTGCCAAACTGCCAAAAATACTTTCTCTAGTTGGCATAGCACTGTCGTACACGCCTTGCCGAAAATTAGTAGGAGTGCAGAAGGTAAACGCAATTTGGCGATCAGTTTCCGAAGCTCTCTCGAACAATTCGGCGTAAGTACAAGAGTTTACCCACGGCTGGTTTGGTTGCGGTTGAGTCAAAATATTGGTAATGTATATATCTGTCGGGCCCAGATGCCACGGGCGGTCAAAATTCAGTTGCTGCCAAAGTTCAGTTAGGCGATCGAACAAACCGTCATCCAGCAGAGAAATTCGCCACCAAATCGCTGTATTTTCCCCAATTGCTTGCTTGTGTTCCCACTGTACAGCCTGGCAATTTGTGCCCGAAGCTGGAGGCAAAACTCTCTTTTGTGGCTGCGGTGTGCTGGCTTTGTAAACGTCTTTTCTGCTTACTTGGAAAGGGCTTAATGTGAAAGCTTTTTCATTAGATTGGTCGTGCAGGTACGCACTCAAATCGCTATCTACAGCACTCACAAGGCTCAAAAATAAAGCGTGGAGATGCCGTCCCGTTAAAAACTGAGATGGAATTGGTGCAACTGGTAGCAGGTTTAAAACGAGGCTGTGAGGCATTTAAAATTATATATTTTGTCTGTGTATGTGCTCAGTCAGGTAAGGTGCGCAGTGCTACGGATTTGTGCGCAGTGCGCACCCTACGTTTTGGTTGTGAATTTTTAGGCGATCGTAATTTGGGACGACAAATAAACGTCTTGAATGGCGTGGAACAATTTTACACCTTCTTCAAACGGACGCTGAAAAGTTTTGCGGCCGGAAATTAAGCCGCAGCCGCCAGCGCGTTTGTTGATGACTGCGGTGCGAATTGCTTCGGCAAAATCGGTTTTTCCCGAAGCACCGCCGGAGTTGATTAAACCCATCCTTCCTGCATAACAGTTGAGCACTTGATAGCGTGTTAGATCGATCGGGTGATCCGTCGTCAAATCCGAATAAACCCGCTTGTCTGTTTTGCCGTAACTATCGCCGCTAGCTTTCGCAACTGCTCCATAGCCGTTGTTGCATTCTGGTAATTTCTGCTTGATAATGTCGGCTTGAATTGTCACTCCCAAGTGATTTGCTTGCCCTGTTAAATCCGCTGCAAGGTGATAATCTTTGTCTTGTTTAAAGATATCATTGCGGAGATAGCACCACAGAATTGTCGCCATTCCATACTCGTGAGCGTGGGCAAAAGCTTGACTAACTTCTTGGATTTGTCGCGTCGATTCCGGGGAACCAAAATAAATTGTTGCTCCGACTGCAACTGCTCCCAAATTCCAAGCTTGCTCGACGGTTGCAAACATTATTTGGTCGTATTGATTGGGATAAGTTAGCAATTCGTTGTGATTTAGTTTCATAATGAAAGGGATTTTATGCGCGTATTTGCGAGATACGCTTCCCAAAACTCCCAGGGTTGTCGCGACAGCGTTACAGCCTGCGGAGATTGCTAGTTTGATGATGTTTTCGCTGTCAAAATAGATGGGATTTGGTGCGAAAGAAGCGCCCGCCGAGTGTTCGATTCCTTGGTCTACTGGTAGGATCGATAAATAGCCAGTATTTGCCAAGCGTCCGCTAGAATAGAGTTGCTGGAGCGATCGCAAAACTTGAGGAGATCGATCGGTTTGAGCGAAAATGCGATCGACCCAATCCGGGCCAGGCAGGTGCAACAAATCTTTAGAAACTTTCGCTTGATGGGTGAGCAAGTCTTCGGCTTCGTCGCCTAGCCAAGATTCGATGGAACTGGGAACAGATAGTGTAGCTGTCATGCAGATTTCCCTCTCAATTTCAATTGCCGGCTGATGATTGCAGACATTAGCCTTGCTGATATTGTAGCGAAAAAATCATATTTTCCATCCCGCCAACGATCGCCTGATTTTTTAACAAGATTAGCGACAACAGCAACTAGGACGCGCTACCCTAGAATAAGCTGGCAGTTCAGCTTTCCTGGCTGCTGCTAGCGATCGCCGATCGATACACAACTCCGTCATCACAATGTCACACACTTACTTTGATTCTGAAAACGGTCACAAATCCTTCGAGATGCCCGGTGCCAAGCCCCACTATAACCCCGATCGCCCCGGTCAAGTAGAGCATATTTTCCTTGACTTAGTGCTGGATATTCCCAAACAAAGCTTTCGCGGCACTTGCAGCATCCGCATTAATCCAGTCCGCAGCGGTATTGACAAATTAACCTTAGATGCTGTCAACCTAAAAATAAAATCTGTAAAAGTAGGCGACACCAAGCAAAATTTTGACAGCGACGGCGAATTCCTCCAAATTCAACTGCACGAACCAACGACAGCCTACGAACCGATTACAATTGCGATCGACTACTCAGTCGAAAAACCCCAGCGCGGTCTCTATTTTGTCGGCCCAGACAAACACTATCCCGACAAACCAACACAAGTTTGGACTCAAGGCGAAGACGAAGATTCCCGCTTCTGGTTTCCCTGTTTCGACTATCCCGGACAACTCGCAACTTCCGAAATTCGCGTGCAAGTTCCCAGACAATTTTTTGCGATTTCCAACGGTGAATTAGTTAGCACAAAAAATGACGGCGATGATAAAATTTATCACTGGTCACAAACCCAAGTTCACCCGACATATTTAATGACTTTGGCTGTGGGAGATTTTGCCGAAATCAAAGATGAATGGAACGGCAAACCTGTTAATTATTACGTTGAAAGAGGGCGCGAAGCTGACGGTAAGCGCAGCATGGGCAAAACGCCCCAAATGATTGAATTTTTCTCTAAAGCATTTGGCTATCCTTACCCTTTTCCTAAATACGCACAAGTTTGTGTCGATGATTTCATCTTCGGTGGGATGGAAAATACATCGACAACTTTGCTAACAGATAGGTGCTTGTTAGACGAACGCGCCAGCCTGGACAATCGCGGTACAGAAAGCTTGGTCGCCCACGAATTGGCTCACCAATGGTTCGGGGATTTAGTAGTAATTAAACATTGGTCTCATGCTTGGATCAAAGAAGGCATGGCTTCCTATTGTGAGGTGTTGTGGACTGACAAAGAATACGGCAAAGAAGATGCGGCTTATTATATGTTAGGTGAAGCCCGCAACTATTTAGCTGAAGACAGTTCTCGCTACCGCCGCCCGATGGTGACTCACGTTTACCGCGAAGCGATCGAATTGTACGATCGCCATTTGTACGAAAAAGGCGCTTGCGTGTATCACATGATTCGCGCTGAGTTGGGCGACGAACTATTTTACAAGGCAATTCACACTTTTGTGCGGGATAACGCTCACCAAACTGTGGAAACGATCGATTTGCTCAGGGCGATCGAAAAGGCGACAGGTCGCAATCTCATGTTCCTGTTTGACCAGTACGTTTATCGCGGCGGTCATCCAGATTACAAAGTTGCTTATTCCTGGGACGGCGACAGCAAATTAGCCAAAGTTACTATTACCCAAACTCAGGTAAAAGACAACAAAAATGGTAACGGGAATAGCAAAGATGTCTTTGACCTAAAAATTCCGATCGGCTTCGGCTACAAACCGGAAAAAGATGCAGATGAGCGAAGTGCTGCTAATATAAAAACTTTCACGGTTCGAGTTCACGAACGCGAGCAAAGTTTCTATTTTCCCCTAGAAGAGAAGCCCGCATTTATCAGTTTTGATGTTGGCAATAAATACTTAAAAACTGTGGTTTTAGAGTATGCAGTTGCGGAACTAAAAGCTCAGTTGAAGTTCGATCCAGACCCGGTTTCCCGGATTTATGCCGCCCAAGCTTTGGCGAAAAAGGGAGGACTGGAAGCGGTAAATACGCTGTCAGAAGTTCTCAAAAAAGAACCATTTTGGGCTGTGCGGGCAGAAGTTGCGGGCCAGTTGGTAGACATTAAACTTGACCAAGCTTTTGATGGTTTAGTTGCTGGTTTGAAGGATAAAGATGCTAGGGTTCGCCGCGCGGTGGTGAATGCGTTGGGTAAAATCAAGACTCACGAGACTTATAAGGCGCTGAGGTCGATCGTTGAAAAAGGCGACGACAGCTATTATGTAGAAGCGGCCGCAGCGAGTGCGATGGGTGCGATCGCAGGGGCGAATCCCGATGAAAAACCCACGGACGAACAGGTACTCAAAGAGTTAAAATTGGTTTTGAAAGAGCGCGAGGGCTGGAATGAGGTTGTGCGATCGGGTGCTATTTCCGGTTTGGCGCAAATGAAAACTTCGGAAGATGCGCTGAACCTGATTTTGAAATACACAGCCGTTGGTACTCCTCAAGCTTTGAGGTTGGCTGCAATTCGCTCTTTGGGGACAATTTCGACAGGTCAAACTAAGCTCAATTTGGAACGAATTTTGCACCGATTGGCTGAACTTTCTAAAGAGACTTTTTTCTTGACTCAAGTATCTGTTGTTGTCGGTTTAGGACAAATGGAAACTCGCAAAGCTATCAGAATTTTGCGTTCTTTAGCTGACCAAACCCCCGACGGGCGCGTCCGCATGATGGCTGATGAAGCTGTCCAAAGAGTGCAGAAAAGTGCTGGTTCTGATGCAGCGGTGAAGCAGTTGCGCGAGGAATTAGACCTGGTGAAAAAGGATAATCAGGATTTGAAGAGTCGTTTGGAAAATTTGGAGGCTAAGGCGAAGAAAGATTAGGCGTCAAACCGCATACCGGCGCAGATAAATGCAGATTTGGGCGATCGGCTTTTATCTGCGTGTCACTACAGGATGGCGCGCGACTACTACAACAATATTATTTTTCAGCCTCAGTGCATCTACATTTGCTACTTTCAACAGAGGGGAAAGCGAAATATAGCCTTTCTCAGAAAGATCAGGTACGCGAACGGCATAGGGCATAGGGCATAGGGCATAGGGCATAGGGCTATACTCACTTTTTTGAGAAGCGCTATATGTCTATTTTCGACCTTGTTGTTTGTTGTCTAAAAGGGTAAATCATCTAGTATCAGGCGTGCAGTTTTTATTGTTTAGTTGTCAACTATTAATCGAACTTACGCACGGGTAGCCAGAAACCGGGTTGATGGACGAAAATCCTGCGCTGTATCCCGGAGATTTGGTAAAAAACCCGGTTTCTTTAGTCCTATAGGTAAGTCCTATATTAATCAAGTTGCAGCAGCTTTTACACCCAGAAATATTGCAGAAATTATGAGTATACAAACCGCTGTATTGGTAGACCAATCGGGAGTAATTCCCTACCGTATTGAAAACGGAGAAATTGAAGTAATGCTGATTACTTCTTCAACCGGTAAGCGCTGGGTGATTCCCAAAGGGTTGATTGAACCTGACATGACTCCCCAAGATTCCGCAGCCAAGGAAGCTTGGGAAGAAGCAGGTTTGTTGGGTAAAGTCTTCCCGGATTTACTGGGAACTTATGAGTATCAAAAGTCCGGCTATACTTGTCAGGTAGAAGTATTTTTACTGGAAGTGCAAGCAGTTCTAGAAATTTGGCCGGAAGCTAGCAAGAGAAAGCGGCAGTGGGTAAGTATTCCGAAAGCAATTAAGCGGGTTAATGAACAGGAACTTAAACAGATTCTGGCGGATTTACCGAATCGGTTCTGGTGATTAACATATATCGCGTTCAATCCCATAATTCATCGTTTTAGGGTGCGTCAGTCAGCTAAATTATCTAAAAATCCAGCTATGATTACTGACGCACCCTACAAACTTACGATCGTCCGTTTAAAGAAATTCCCTTTAAGCGTTAGCTGACAGAAAAGGAAGGCTTTCGGCTAAGTTATCCTTGACTTCAATGCCCTGTTTTCTCGCCCAAAATTGGCTCAAAAAGTGAATTTGCCGCAACCCGACAATTAAATTTAAACCTGGTACAAAAATCCACCAAACTGTTAGCGGTTCTTTGATTCCTTCTTGGCGGTACAGTTCGTTAACTGTGTTGTAAAGTTTGAACTGCACGATGTAAATCCAAGCAATTCCCACGAAGGAAAACCAACCAAACCATCCGGGAACATCGGGGTCGAACAACCGCAAAGCTTGGGGGACTGCTACTCCTAAAACAAAGGGTAGCAAGCACAGTGTTCCCGACCAACCGCTGCCGTTATAGCGGCGCAATTCTTCTTGAATAATCCATTTGTACCAGCCGTAATATAGCATTAAGCTAACTACTGACAATAATATTACTCGCCACAAGGAGCGGGGTTTTCCTAAAGGTTTGTCGGACATTTTTTGAGGTAAGATATGAATGGCTTTATTGATTATATTAACATTTGTTAATTATTGCAAAAGTGCTTCTCGGATCGATCGCGCGGTTGCAGGGGCCAGCAGCACACCGTTGCGGTAGTGACCGCTAGCGATGAGAACGTGGCTGTTACCGGGAAGCGTCTCGATAATTGGGGCCGGCCGTCCTTCCGGGCGCGGGCGCAATCCTGACCACTGCTTGATGATTTCAGCTTCGGCTAAGGCTGGACAAAGTGATCTCGCCCTAGCCATAACTTTCTCCAACATATCAGCATTCGCCTGAATTTCTCCGCCATTTTCGGAAAACTCCACCGTCGCCCCCACCCAATATTCCTGATTTGCCAAAGGCACAATGTGAACGTCATCGCAAGTAATTACTGGCGTAAAATCTGGGTTTCCTAACGGATTTTTTGACCGCAAATGCAGCGCTTGTCCCAACACCGGGCGAATGTCCACCAATTGATTTAAGGATGCAGTGATAGCAGTAGAACCTAAGCCAGCGGATATGATTAGTCGATCGAACTTGCCACTATCAGCCATTTGGGCCCCAGCAACTTCCACCCCAAACTCAAAAATCACCCCATTTTGTGTAGCAGCATCCACCAAAGCCAAGGTTAGTGCGATCGGATCGATTTGTCTGTCTTGAGGCGAATAAATTGCTGCAATAGTGCGATCGTTTAAACAGAGATGAGGGCAGATTTCGCGCACTCGTTGCACATCCCAAATTTCCAATTTCCAACCTTGAGACTCGCGAGTTGCTGCTAGCTTTTCCCACTTAGTTAAATCTTCTCCTTCCGAACACAGCATCAAAATTCCCTGTTTGTTAAACGGAATTTTCTGCCCAGTAACTGCTTCCAATTCAGGAATCAAAGTTTCGTAGCGCTGAAGGCTGGTTTCCCGCAATTTCCAACTTCTGCCCTTAGTTTTGTGGCTGATAACTCCCATCAAAACGCCGAGGGCTGCACCTGTAGAACCTTGTGCGGGCGGCTGTTTGTCGAATACAGTTACTTTTAATTCGGGGAATTTACTTAGTTCAAATGCGATCGAAGCCCCGACAATTCCGCAACCAATAATTGCAACGCGAATCATTTAATTTTAGATTTTAGAGTTTAGATTTTAGATTTTATAGAAGAAGACAGGGCGGTTATAAACCGCGTCTATACAAACAAAACCCGCCTCCGCGGGTTGAAGAACGGGCAGTAAAAATTAAGTTTTACGTTATTTTCGACCGTCGGCGTCCGGCGGACATTGTTTGTGTAGACGCGGTTTTAACCGCCGTCTTGGTGTGTGTAAACCTGGTTTCAACCGTACGTCTTCGTGTAAACCTGGTTTCAACCGTACGTCTGCATCTGCGCGACAAACCAAAGCGATTAGGCTTTAGGAATTAGCTGCAAGAATGTATCGAAATCATTCACAGCTTTGCGATAGCTAGCCGCGACTTTCGCATAGTCAGTCGCTTTAGCAGCGTTGTCAATCTCGACCAAATCACCAAACAAACTCTTAGTCAAATCAACCGCTTGCTGTTGAGATTTTGGCAATAAAGTGGCAGACACAGTTTTCATGGTGCCGCGCAAGTCGCCCAGAGGCCCGTGAATGTAAGTTCTGGTATCAACCCAATTCCTTTTTTGAATTAGGGTTCCTAAGTTGTCCATGCGCGATCGGAATTCTGTCAGAGTAGGAACATAGCGCTGAATTTGCTGGATCTGGGCTGCTGTGTAAGTCGTGGGAACTTTTGCTTCGACACTGCTGCAACTAACCAGAAATGTCATCAAACAGGCCATCATCAAGGCGAAAAATGAACGGGGACGAGTCATAGTGATTTTAGATTTTAGATTTTAGATTTTAGATTTCTCGTTGCGGGCGGACATGGGGGCATTGCCCCTACTTGGCACCGAGAGTTAGGTACAAAATATTATTTTACCTCCTGGCGGCGCAGAAAAGTTATCAGAGCTTCGCCAACTTTTTCTGACCAATGTTCTTGAGGATAATGCCCCGCTTCTTCGAGAGTAACTAACTCTGCATTTTTCATGGAAGCGACTATGTTTTTAGCGGGTTCAACACTCAGCCAAGGGTCGGTCAAACCCCATACAAATAAGCTTGGTCGCGTCCATCCTTTTAAGCCGGATTCAATTTCTGCCATTGACTGTGGCAGTTGAATGTTACGAACTGTGTTCATTAGCGATCGCCCCGCATCCGAACTCTTCAAAAACGGGCGGCGGTAAACATCTAAATCCTTGTCTGATATGATTTGGCGGCAGCCACCTTCGAGGGTTCTGTCCACCAAAAGCGGGTCTTGGGTCATCATGTCGCCAATAAATGGCAGTCCCAACTGCTGCATTTTCCAAGGCAATCTTATATTTCCTGAAACGGGTGTATTTATGACGACTAAACGATCGATTTTATCGGGGTTTCTCAAAGCGTATTGAATGCCGGCTGATGCTAAAAATCCTTGGACTACCAGGGAAAATCGGTTTAATTCGATCGCTTGAATGAAGCCTGCGAGGGCGTCAACAAAGGCATCGGGAGTGTAGGCAAAGTCGCGTTTGTCTGGTTTGGTCGATCGCCCGTAGCCCACCCAATCCGGGGCTAGCGAGCGAAATCCCCCTGTCGCCAAATCCGGCATCATAGCAGTCCAGGTAAAGCTTTGGGACGGCAAACCGTGCAGCAGCAGTACAGGAGGTTTATCACTTTCGTTAACCGGATTTGTTTCCCGATAAAACCATTCCAGCGCCCCTACTTTAACTTTCTTCTCATCAATTGACATTATTTTACTGATTATTTATCAAAGAATAAGGCGGGGAATACCCGCCCTACTTACCTAATAGTTGGGTACGCACAAAGCAGTTTACCCAACTAATTAAAGTCCTGCTTAGAAATTCATTTCAGCAGCTTGAACTTTTTCGACCTGTTTCTTCTTCAGAACCAGCATGATTTGAGCTAGCATGGTTATAGCCACGAAAGCCATCAATCCTTTAACTCGTCCTGCACTTTGCAGCACAATTTCCACGTCTTTTTGACCGAAGCCACCCACATTAGGATTGTTCGTCAAAAGTTCGCCGGCTGCAACTGTTTGTCCTTCAGTAACAATCAGTTCTGGGCCTGCGGGAATTGTATCAACAACCGCTGCACCTTCTGTCGGTTGAATTGTTACTTCATAACCGCCATCTTCAGGTGTAGCAATCTTAGAAATGCTGCCAGCTACCGAAGCATTATAAACAGCATTGTTGCTCTTGGCACCTGTCGGATAAACCTGACCGCGACCGCGGTTGCCGCCGACATAAATTAGGTATTTGCCGTAGTGAACGGACTTGTCAGTTTCGGGATTTGGCGACAAAACTGGGAATACCAATTCTTTGTACTGTTCACCAGGCAGCGGGCCCACTAACACAATATTTTCTTGGGTTTCGCTGTAAGGTTGGAAGTAAAGATCGCCGACTTTTTCCTTCATTTCTTCGGGAATTCTGTCAGCGGGAGCAATCTTGAAACCTTCGGGTAACATCACAACTGCGCCCACATTCAAGCCACCTTTGCTGCCGTCGCCGACAACTTGCTGCACGGTAGTATCGTAGGGAAGTTTCACAATAGCTTCAAAAACCGTGTCTGGCAAAACAGATTGCGGGACTTCAATTTCAGTCGGTTTTGCGCCGAGGTGACAGTTAGCGCAAACAATTTTGCCAGTTGCTTCGCGGGGAGTAGCGGGTGCTGTTTGCTGGGCCCAGAAAGGGTAAGCGAATGCTGCTTGGGGAAGTGCGATGTCGCTACTGAGAAAAAATCCGGCGGCGGCGATCGCAATTAAGGCAGTTTTGGCGATCGTCTTGGCACTGCGGCGAAATATCGCAGATAAGTTAATTTGTGGCATCAGAGTATTAAATCTCAAAGGTTCAGACAATTTAGTGATTAGTCATTGGTCATTGGTCATTGGTCATTAGTTATTGGTTATTGGTTATTAGTTATTGGTTATTGGTTATTGGTTATTAGTTATTAGTTATTGAAACTAACGACTAACTACTAACGACTAACTACTAACTACTAACTACTAACTGCTAACTAATGACTAATAACTATGACCAGGTAGGTGCTTCACCGGTGCGGAAATCTGTTTCTTTCCAAGGGGTGAAAGCAACCTTGTCATCTGCGATAGTGACGTGGGCTAGGGCCAGAGACAAAGGCGCGGGCCCGCGCACCACTTTGCCCTCGTTGTTGTATTGAGAACCGTGGCAAGGACAGATAAACCTGTTTTCGCTAGCATTCCAAGGCACGACGCAACCCAAGTGAGTGCAGACTGCATTGATGCCGTATTCGGCCAGAGATAGGTCTTGTGTCACCACCAGATAAGTGGGGTCGCCTTTGAGACCTTGGGCCAAAGTACGATCGCCCGCAGGGTGCGAAGTCAAATATGTGCTAACGATGATGTCGTTACCCAAGGCATCTTTAGCTGTGACACCGCCACCAACAGCCCCACTCGACGGAGGAACAAAATACTGGACAACGGGATAGAGTGCGCCCAGTGCCACACCTGTGACTGTACCGAACGTCAGCAAATTCATAAATTGGCGACGCCCCATATCGGGGACATCGGGATTTCCAGCAGAAGATTGAGCCATGACC
>JAYUGZ010001037.1:0-16622 GCA_043767465.1 Cyanobacteriota bacterium | reverse complement strand
TTCGGCATTTCCAAAAACGATGTCACGCCGCCCTTAGCGCACGCACAGCTAGCCGTAAACAAATCTTCCTTGTGTTCCAGACCTGGTTCGCGGAAGTGCACCTGCGGGTCAATTACTCCGGGTAACAGAGTTAAACCGATCGCATCTATTTCGCGATCGCCCGATGCCGCAATCTCCGGAGCAACCCGAACAATTTTGCCGTCGCTAATTTGCACATCCCCTACCAAAAACTCACCGTCGGGTAACAGAATGCGAGCGCGGCGGATTAACAAACTTGATGTGGTCGGCATAAGCTATAATTAAGTGAGGAGTGTACGTGGAAACCTGGAAAAATTTTATCCTCAAAAGAGTTTTGAAAATCGTAAGAAATATAACTAGCTTTCAGAAAAATTGTAATTTTTAGGGCGCGCCGTCCGCAGCTTACTCAACCAGATAGTATAAAAACTCACATCTGGGGCGCAGATTTTGCAGATTTCCTCAAAAAACTCCGAATTAAGTTTATAATTTGTATCCAGCCCAGTGACTTAAATAATTATGACTCGTCTAGACAAGTCAGCCGACCAAAAACCCCCGCAAGATACCGAAAATCCTTGGATAGAAGGAATTAAGACGATCGGCTTAGCAGCATTCTTAGCCTTTGGTATCCGCACCCTGGTTGCTGAAGCTCGCTACATTCCCACCGGCTCGATGCTCCCAACTCTACAAATTAACGATCGATTAATTATAGACAAGGTGAGCTATCGACTCCAAGACCCGCAGCGAGGAGATATTATCGTGTTTATGCCTCCCGATCCGGCGAGTTTGTGTACGGGACAGCCGCCACCGATCAAAGATGCCTACATCAAGCGAGTGATCGGACTTCCGGGCGATACTGTGGAAGTCAAAGAGGGAAAAGTTTATATCAACAAGCAGCCGCTACAGGAAAAATATATTGAAGAAATTCCGCAGTATCCCTACGGGCCTGTGGTTGTATCTCAAAATTCTTACTTGGTGCTCGGCGACAACCGCAATGCAAGCTGTGATAGCCATTATTGGGGCTTTGTACCCAAGCAAAATATCATCGGTAGGGCGATCGTCCGTTTTTGGCCTCTCAACCGCACAGGCTCGATCGACCCCACCCCGATTTATCCCGCTAAAAATTAGCTACCATTCAAATCCTCGGCGCTTGGAAACCGCGTCTATACAAACGATTCAAATCCTCGGCGGTTGGAAACCGCGTCTATACAAACGATGTCCGCCTCCGGTGACATCAGAATCATTCCAATCCTCGGCGGTTGGAAACCGCGTCTACACAAACGATGTCCGCCTCCGCGGACTAAGAAATCTGGAATTTCAGAGCAATAATGTACGATCTATTCTTCAACCGGCGTCCGGCGGGTTTTGCTTGTGTAGACGCGGTTTCAACCGCCGGGGTTTGTGGGTTGATAGGTGATATCATTGCAGCAGATTTAGTAAGCTGTTTCGCGATCGAGCACTTTCACAACCTTGTTATACATATCCTCCGCTTCTTGTGGCGAATTGCCGATACTCGTCAATCCAAGTTTGCCAAACTCCGACAAACAACCCATTAAATGAAACACGCTCCCCGTCTCAGTACCGCTGTCAAAGTGTAGTTGATTGTCAGCAATAATATCCATCAAATCGTTCGGCAATAATCCCCGATAGCGCTCTTTTTTTAAATTGTCCGAAGCCACATAATATTTCGGACGCCCCTGCTGGCTGTAAAATAATCCAGTAGTTCGTTCGTAACGACCGTTTGTTAACAGCTTCAAAGCCATAAACGGATGAGTTGTCCCACCTTTACGCAAGTTAATTTCTATTGCTTGAATATCCCATTTACCGTCGGATTGCTTGACGGCAACATAATCTACTCCAAATCGCTCTAAAGCACCTTTTTTCGCTAAGTTTTTCCCGACTTTCCATCCCAATTCTTGCAGCGCCAGCCGATAGGATTCATCCGCCGGAAATCTGCAACCCAAGAAAATTTGACCGTCTGGGCCTCCTAAAATCTGGTCGTGGGTTGAGAGGATTTCGACTTCGCCACTAGGGACAATTCGACCTTGAACGCTGGGCGATCGCTTTT
Source organism: Cyanobacteriota bacterium (assembly GCA_043767465.1). GTDB lineage: Bacteria > Cyanobacteriota > Cyanobacteriia > Cyanobacteriales > Microcoleaceae > Microcoleus. The sequence continues at coordinate 14,539 of JAYUGZ010001037.1, read as the reverse complement.
CTGATCCTTCGATAAATGCTTCCGCAATCGCCCCTAATTCGGGAATGCGACGGCTGAAATGTTCCCAGGTTTCGCCTGTTGATTGAAAGCGCAAATTGTGGAAGCGCTCGCCAATTGCTTTAACTCTTTCTTGAGGCGCTTTACCTGCGATCGGTTTGAGATCTAAAATTGCATTTCCTTCCCCGGAAAAACCTTCATTCAACTTAATTACCATCCGCTGCAAATCCGGCTGCCTTTCCCACAACCCAGCCGCAGCTTCCGCTAAATCTTCCGCATTCCAAACCAACTCGGAACCGTCAGGATAAGGCACGCCACATTCTTTAAAAATTTGCCTGCTGCCGCTTTTTGTTCCCCAGTAAAGCAAATCGGGATCGCTAGCCCACAAAGGAATGCCCAATTTAACCGATAACTCGCGCTCTAAAGGCGTCGAGTTGTAACAAACCATATAAGATTTTGTCGGCCGCACTGCTTGACGAATGCGCTCCATCAAGCGGGGACGATCCAAAATTTTCTGGGTGAGAGATTTGGCAGAAGCATCATAAGCACAGAACAACAAAAGCCGATCGCGCGCGTGAGAAAATGGAATTCCTGGGAGCATTTGCAGGTAATAATCCACAATCATGGGGTGCAGCGGCTCCGAAGTAATGTAAATTAAGCGCGTGCGGGGATTTCGCAGGCGAATTAATGAAAATAAATGCCGCTCTTCGTAGTGGTAAGCACCCTCAACTTTCTGCATTTCTTGCTGATCCAAGCTGAGAGAAGGAATAACAATAATGTCACAATCTCCGCTGTCAAAGTCTTCGACATCTCGCCAAGTTTCGCGCAATTCTGTCTGAAGGTTGCGAAATTTTTCCGAGTGTTCGGAATCAGATTTATTTATATTTTGCATTTCGTTATCCTAAATATATGTATAGCCTTTCTCAGAAAGATCAGGTACTATCTGGCATAGGGCTATGGGCTATGGGCATAGGGCTATCCTCACCACACTTGAGAACCGCTATAGATGTAGGGTGCGTCAGTCCAGATACCTGAAGTAAGTCAAACATTTTTTTTCCGGGGCACCCTACCGGGGACGATCGCGAATTTATGTCAAGTTACTTTAAGAAGCTCGCCGCACTCGAAAAAGTTTAGCATACTCTAATATCGGCTCTAGCCGACGTTGATTTTGCTTGAGTGCCGATCGCAATTTTTCCGAAGGGCGGAACACCAGAGGAGCCGAATATTTTTTCAGCATCTCGATATCCGGCGACTGACTCAGCAGCATCAGTCGTACATCTTTGTCAAGCAAATAACTCAGGGAGAGCAAATCTCCCATGTTAGTAAAATCGTTACCGCGATCGCTAATTACAATTGTATCTTTAATCGATCGGTTAGCGATCGCCTCTTTGTTAATATTTCTGGCAACTTCAGCATTAAAATAGCTCAAGTCTTTGCTCCACCAAGTATCAGAAACAGCGCTGAGGGTACAAGACGCTATGCTTGCTGTAAATATCCCTGCTAAAACGACTCGCCAAAATCGCTGCTGAGTTTTCAGATTAGTTGCGAGCAAGTAAGCAACTGCTAGCTGCACTCCCGGAAAGCAGGAAATCAGATAGCGGCTGACGGCAGAACGTTTGCCGCCTAGGATTAGATCCGGTAACGCCAGCATCAAAAAAGGTACTAAAATTGATGTTACAATAAATAGTTTAGCTGAACTGCTAGTTTGGCGGCAGATTTGGTAAATCGCTGCCGCAATTAACAGCAAAAATGGCAATCTCAGCAGATAAGTCCAGATATTGTCAAAGCCGAAATCGCAGTCAAAAAATAAGGATGTAAAGCTGAGCGTCCACAATTTGACCAGATACAGCCAACCCGGATTTACTCGCGTCCAATCTGTGGTAGCTGATGCTCGTTCCAGGTTCGTCGCTAGCACGTAAATCCACGGCAGATACAAGATTAAAGCTGCTGTTACTGCCAAGAAAAATTGCGAATTAGTTAAGTGACCTCGCAGTTTTTTTTGTTTGACAAACAGCCCGCAAGCAATTATAAAAACTCCCTGTCCGATCAGTGTCAAACTGAAGAAAGGGTGAGTGTAGAAACCGATCGCGATCGCCAGCGAGTAATACGCCCAATTTTGCCAACCGCGCAACCGCACTGCTCTCAGCAGCAGCCAACTGCTGCCAATCACCGTTGCAGTCAGCAAACTGTACTGCCTCGCTGTCTGAGCAAACAAGATGTCAAAGGGAGATAAAGCTAACAGTGCTGTGGCTAATAACGATGTTAAATTAGAGGCAAACAGTTCTTGAGCTAAAGCGTACATCAAAGGCAGCGACAGCAAACTCAATATGGCTGGCAAACTGCGGGATGCTGTTAGAGAACTCCCAAATTCCTGCATCCACAAACGAGCCGCCAGAAAGTATAAAGGCGGATGTTGAGGGTCTTCTAGCGCTAAAGAATGAATTGTATTTGCTGCTGTACTTCCCGGTTTAATTCGCTGATATTTTTGCAATTCGGGTGCGGGAAAAATTCGGTTTTGGAATAGTTCATCGTCAATTTCTTGGCGGGTGAAACCGGCCGCCCGCAGCGAGGTGTAAGCTTCGTCGTGCCAGTAAAGTTTGCGATCGATCTCGAAGAACCGAAATCCGATCCCTAGTAAAATGCCGATCGCCAATAAACCGATCTGCCACCGGGAATTTTTGGTATGAGATGTGTCTTGATGTGTTGTAGATGCCATGCTTGTCCTAATTGTGGCGATCGTAATTCTACCCTTTGGTGGATGCCAAATACCTTACAGAGCCAATTTGATATATTTTACCACAAAGAATTGGTTTAAAGCTGGAACCCTTGTAGGGATAAATTAAAATCAGACAATTCATTACTCCAATCCTCTTCCTTCTTTTGTCAACTGTCAACCCTTCGGCTTCGCTTAGGCCAAGCTGTCAACTGTCAACTGTCAACTGTCAACTGTCAACTGAATGAACCACCCTTTCAAAAGCCTGCGTCTGAGATGATGCTGGTTTAATTGAGATGCTGCATCTCAACATCGATTATTTCAAGTTGCAACCTGTGAATATTGCCTGCGATCGCGATATTACTAAACTACGGCTATCAACAGTGAACATCTTACAGAATAGTTAAACAAGATTTATGCACAGACGATCGCAAAAATCAAGTTTGAACTTGCGGAAAAACCATCGAAAGCCGAAAAAAAAAGCCTCATGCAAATCAGGATTTGTTTTGGTTGAAGCAAGCTGGGTGAAGAGAAGGGTCAAATGCTGGGATGGAAAGATGTAAAATTTTGGGGAAGAACTTTTAGAGAACTTTGGATAATTGTGAGAAGATCGGCCCGCTTCTCAACCTGACGATTAGTTGAATTTGCTTGACAATTATCAGTTTGTGCGCTATGCACTTTGTAAGCAAAAATTTTAACTGGGGAAAGGCGATCGTTTTGCGATCGAACTTGGGCATTCTAGATATAGGTGCTTTGTGAGTGCCTGGAAACCTTCTAGGCAAAGGATTGACGATGGAAAGTACGCAGAAAAAATCTAGTGATAGTCGGGTTCGTAAGGGCGATAAAATTAAGCAGATTTTTGCGATCGTATCAATGGCTGGCTTTGCGGGTTCGACAATTTTTGGTATGGTAAGTCTGTTCGGCAGTGGTTTGAGCAGCCAGCACCAGCAAAAGCAGGCACCAGTGGCTGTTTCCCAGGAGTCTTTGCTGGCGGCGCAGGAACGGGGGTATGAGACGGTTTTGCAGCGGGAACCGCAGAATCAGACGGCTCTGGAGGGGTTGGCAAATGTGCGGTTGCAGATGGATGATACAGTGGGGGCGATCGAGCCTTTGGAAAAGTTGGTTAAGCTGCATGGCGACAGAGCTGATTATAAGGCGCTTTTGGGGCAGGCGCGACAGCAAATGGAAGGAAAAAAATAGAGCTAATAGTTACAATTTAAGCTAAGAGCGGAGGCTAATAGATGACCCAAGAATTAACTGAATCTAATATCTCAGAGTGTCAAGCAAAATTCAACCTCAGCTATCACGTTCCATTTGCTCATTTGTGTCAACAATTGGTGGGATTTGAAGGTAAGGATGTTCTCGAAGTAGGAGGAAGCTTACCTAAAGAATTTGTACTAGATTATCTAAATGTTAAATCGTGGTCGGCTCTAGAAGCCCCAGATTTTGAAGTTTACCTAGATCGGGTTGCTAGTGCTGCTGAAGGCTCTAAGCTTGGCAAAGTAGACTATTCTGCTTTTGGTTTTACGGATAGAGAGTTGAGTAATTATAACTTTTTTGCTGGCTACATCGAAGAATTACCTCCCGCGTACTACCAAAAATACGATTTAATTTTCTCAATTGCTGCTTTTGAACACATCCATAAATTTCCCTTAGCTTTAGAAAAAATGTTTTTGGCTCTGAAGCCAGAGGGTCAGCTATTTTCTATATTTACACCAATTTGGTCAGCTCATGACGGCCATCACTTACCCCCCATAACTGAACCTAATCAGGGAAAAACTTTCAACTTTCAAAATTCTCCGATTCCACCGTGGGGACATTTACTGATGAGACCCCCAGAACTATGCCGTTACTTGTATGAACATACCGATCGGGAAACAGCAGATGCGATCGCATATTATGTGTACAACTCTCCCCACATTAATCGGTTTTTCACTGAAGATTATGTGGAATTTATCAACCAAAGTTCATTCATAGTAAAGCGACTAGAACCTGTGGGGCAAATTAAAATTGGAAAAAATACTCAAGAAACTTTAGAAAAGCTTTATCCGGGCAGAGTTCAATTTACTAACAACGGTATTCTTGCAGTGCTGGAAAAGCCAGAAAATATTTGGGGAAAATCAATAATCAGTCTCAGTGAACAACAAAATACTCAGTCAAAAAATGACCATAATGCTTCAATCGCTCAAACCACAAATCAGGTTGATACTCAGAAGCCTGCTCAAGTCAGCGGTCAGTTGTCTGGGTCGCCGATGCAAAGTCTTTCGGTTTGCATGATTGTCCAAAACGCGGAGACAACTTTGGAACTTGCCCTCCAATCTCTCGATGGTGTTTATGACGAGCTAATAGTTGTTGACGGTGGTAGTACAGACTCCACCTGTGAAATTGCTTTACGTTATGGAGCCAAAGTTATATACTCGGCTTGGACAGGCAATTTTTCTGACCAGCGGAATGTGTCTTTGAAAGAAGTTAAGACTGATTGGGTTTTTATTATCGATGCAGATGAATTTATTGACCTGAAAACTCTGGAGTTTTTACGTTATGTAAAAGCTAATGGTACTCAGTTAGATGCCGATCACTTTTTGAGTACCAGAAAGTGGATTAGTCCATTCAGTAAAAAATATTACGTTAATAGCCAGCCTCATTTTCCCGATAGGCAATGTCGCCTTTATAAATATGACAAAGCTCTTTTGTACAGTGGCCAAATTCATTGTGTGATTCATGGGCTAAAACAGCGAGGTATAAGTTCTCTGGAACTGGGTGTATATCATTTAGATTTGTTAGTCAAGAGTGAATCTCAAAGACAAGAAAAAGTTCAAATATATATGAAGGATAATCCTAGAGATGGGATGCCTCATTACTATATACCCGACATCACCCAGCTAAGTTTACAAGAATGGAATCATCAAGATTTACTGCCTGAAGTTCGGAAGTTGCTCACCGCTATGCTGATCAAATGCAAAGTTTGCGAATCAGATTCAAATCATTTGGCTCAGGGTAAAGTTATGGGTAAATATGATGTTGATTATTTTCAATGTTCAAACTGCGGATTTGTTCAAACCGAAGAACCATACTGGCTAGACGAAGCTTATTCTCAGCCAATAGCAAGCAGCGATGTAGGCTTAACGTTCAGAAATTTGTCATTTTCACAATTCACCCAAAATTTATTATTTAACTTCTTTAATCATCAAGCAAGATTTCTCGACTACGGGGGTGGCTACGGTCTATTTGTCAGGCTGATGAGAGATGCAGGATTTGACTTTTACTGGCTAGACAAGTTTTGTCAAAATATATTTGCTCAAGGATTTGAGATTGACGCAGCCACAAATAACCAATTTGAATTAGTGACGGCATTTGAAGTATTTGAGCATCTGGTTCACCCCATATATGAGCTGGAAGAATTGTTAAAAAAATCCCGAAATATTTTATTGAGCACAGAATTGCTGCCAGAGAGCAATCCTAAACCTAATGAATGGTGGTACTATGTGCTTCACGAAGGTCAGCACGTTTCTCTTTATACAGCTAAATCTCTTTCAATCCTTGCTGCCAAGTTTAATCTCAACTTCTACTCAAATGGTTCGTCTCTTCATTTACTAACAGAAAAACAATTGCCGGAAAATTTATTTGAGCAATTGGCAAAAGGAGAATTAGCAGCGGTTAATAAAGCCTCGCTTTTACAGAATGACTTCTTAAAAGCTATTAGCAATATTACTCATATTCAACAAGAAGCAAAGATACACCCGGCGGAAATAGAAGAGGACGGCGACTCGCAGAGCGGGTTAACAATACTGGTTGACGGTGTATTCTTTCAAATGTACAGAACAGGAATTGCCCGCGTTTGGAGGTCGCTACTAGAAGAATGGGCAAAAAATGGTTTTGCCAAGCATATAATTGTATTGGATCGGGTGGGAACATCGCCAAAAATTCCGGGAATTAGGTATTGCACTGTGCCGGCTTATGACTACAGTACAATAGATGCTGACCGGGAAATGTTACAGCAAGTATGTGATGAAACTGGTGCTGACTTATTTATATCAACTTACTACACAACACCTCTCTCAACTCCCTCTGTCTTCATGGCTTATGACATGATTCCCGAAGTGGTGGGAGCAAACTTGAATGAACCGATGTGGAAGGAGAAACATTATGCTATCCGCCATGCTTCTGCTTCTATTGCTATTTCTGAAAACACAGCTAATGACTTAGCAAAGTTTTTCCCGGAAATGGCTACTAAGTTCTTAACGGTAGCTTATTGTGGGGTTGAAAGTCTTTTCTCACCAGCTAGTCAAGAAGATATTAATGGTTTTAAAAATAAGTATGGTATCTCAAAACCATACTTTATTTCAGTCGGTGGGGGTGCTGATTATAAAAATAGTATCTTGTTCTTCAAAGCTTTTGCTCAACTTGCCAGCAAACAGGGCTTTGAAATAATTTGTACGGGGAGTGGAGTTGTATTAGAAGGAGAGTTGAGAAATTATACTTTAGGTACTATAGTTCACAAGTTTCAACTCAATGATGATGAGTTGAGATTAGCTTATGCTGGTGCTATTGCACTGGTTTATCCATCGAAATATGAAGGATTTGGTTTGCCTGTACTGGAGGCACTATCCTGCGGTTGTCCCGTTATTACTTGTCCTAATGCCTCTATACCTGAAGTGGCGGGGGAAGCTGCTTTATACGTGAATGATGACGATATTTACGGGCTAGCCAATGCACTCTGCGAGGTACAAAAACCGAAGGTTCGGAACTCATTAATTACCAAGGGACTTGAACAAGCAAAAAAGTTCTCCTGGTCAAAAATGGCGCAAACAGTTAGTGCAGCATTGATTGATGTAAGCTTATTGCGTTTAAACTTGAATGAAATTAATTTAATTGTTTTTCCAGATTGGTCGCAGCCAGAAGAATCTCTTGGTTTAGAATTAGAACGAGTGGTAAAGGCGATCGCAACTCACCCAGACAAAAGCAAGATGACTCTCTTAGTAGACAACAGCAATATTTGTGACGAAGATGCTAATCTCGCTTTATCAAGCGTGGCGATGAATCTTTTAATGGAAGAAGACTTAGATGTTTCTGATGGGCCAGAAATTTCACTGATTGGACAGTTGAGCGAAATTCAGTGGTCAGTTCTGATGCCGCGCCTGCATGGGAGAATTGTATTGGAGAATGAGAATAGAGAGGCGCTCGCAGCCGCAGGATATGAAGAAATCCCATCTTATCTACTGGACTGTTTTACGAATATGTAATCTTGACGGAAAGGCTCAGCAATTATTGTATAACTATGATTACTATGAACAGTGATATGTCAAAATCCCAACCCCCTCTCAAACCAACTTTGGACAGACCTATATTTTTCTATTGCTGTGAAGGAGTCTATTCACCTCCAAGTATATGTTTAGCGGAAGGCCTGAAAGAACTGGGAATACCTTTTTATTCAAACATCAATCATTGGAAGATTGACCCAGATACAGAAGAATATTTATTTTGTTATGACCCAAGTGTGGCTCATCAAGATTGCTCGATAGTGATTTTGGACTTCAGGTGGATGAGAAACGCTACATCTTTTCCTGAAAATCTATTTTACTCAGAGCGAAAATATGTCACGGTCTGTCTAGATGACATGGATGGTTTTACAGTCTGGAATCCACAGTTAGAAAACTTCGATTTTAGATTTAGAACTCACTGCAACAGTAAATCTATATATCCTTCAAACTGTTTAAATTGGGTTTTTGGGCTTTCTAACCGGATACTTCGAGAAACTAGCAAAATCGAAAAAAATCAGGACAAAAAAAGACACTTACTTGTTAACTTTCGCAACGAACACGTGCAATTGAACTACACTAAAACTGTACTGAAAGTTCGCGAGGGTTATTTATGGGTTGACAGTGGGGTGATGATACTAGATAAGCCTCTAAGGCAGATTGTTCGCGAACAATTCTTGCCATTGATTCAACATATTTTACCGCAAGATGATACCGCTGAGGATTTTGATAAATCTCCTTCAGACAGTTACCACTACTTACAGTGGCAGCAAACAGGTCAACGCCATTATCCGAGTTACTACCAGCGTTTGAAGGAATCTGTGGCTTGTGCGTGCTTTGGTGGTGCTGTTACCTCCAGCGATTTCACAGGAGAACCAATCGTAGAATGGTGGGACAGTTGGCGTTTTTGGGAGTCATTGGCGGCTGGATGCGTAACGTTTCATGTAGATTTTGATAAGTATGGAATTAAACTGCCAGTAATGCCAGAAAACTGGCGGCACTATGTAGGAATCGATCTAGACAATATGCAGGATACTGTCGATCGCATTGCTGATGATCCAGGAATTTTAGAACGAATCTCTGCGGAAGGTCGGCAGTGGGCTATTGAAAATTACTCTCCTGTTCCTACAGCTTTACGTTTTTTGGAAATGCTCGGTTGTTACACTCCACAAAAGCAGAAAATACAGGAAAATGAAGGTGAAGGAGCAATCTTTTTAGCGGGAATTAAGTTCAGAGAGGTTAACTTAATTATTTTTCCAGATTGGTCGCAGCCAGAAAAGTCTCTTGGTTTAGAATTGGAAAAAGTGGTGAGGGCGATCGCAACTCATCCAGAAAAAAGTAAAATAACCCTCCTGATACACTACACCAACATTTCTGACGAAGATGCTAATCTCGCTTTATCAAGCGTGGCGATGAATCTTTTAATGGAAGAAGATTTAGATGTTTCTGACGGCCCAGAAATTTCACTGATTGGACTGTTGAGCCAAATTCAGTGGTCAGCTTTAATACCTCGACTTTACGGTCGAATTGTATTGCAAAATGAGAATACAGAGGTTATTGTGCAGGCACAAGCACTAAACATTCCCACCTTTGATCCCGACAGTTTTGTACAGGAGAGTCACTGATAAATCTAGGTAATTTGTCCAGCAACTCGCTGCAAAAATTACTAACCCCGACAATTACTATCAACCATGACTGTCCAGATACTTTTGCCACATTTGCTCGTATGCTTTCTCCATCTCTCGCGCAAACTGTTTGCCATTCCATAGCGGAGAAGTGTGTCTTGACTGTCGGAGTCGCCAGGATATTTGTTGTCGCAAAGCAGCATCTTTACCTAAACGAATACCCCATTCTATATATTCTTCATCAGTCCACGCAATTCCCTCTGTTATCCCTGCATTCATCATCATCGTGTAACTGTTGCGACTGGAAAACTGCTGACCGACCCTCGTAACCAAAGGAATGCCCATCCACAGTGTTTCCATAGTTGTTGTGGCTCCGTTATAAGGGTAAGTATCAAGCACCACATCAGCAATACCTAAATTAGCGCGGTGAATGATTTCTGTTGCCACTATTGGCAAGAATCTCAAACGATTTGCGTTCACTCCTTCTGATTCTGCTATTTTAGTAAAAAAGTTTTTGAGTGATTCTTCATCTCCTAAACCTTTAACTAAGAAATAGCTATTGGGTACTGCTTTAATAATCTGCATTTGCAAGCTTACTGTGCGGGCATTGTATTTGTATCCTCGCTGAAAACTTACATATGTGACTGCATCGTTAGGAATATTTAATTGATCCCGCCGCACCCTTGGGACGTCTAATTCAAAGCCATCTACTGCTATGTAGCTATGGGGCAAACGCCATATTTTTTCAACATAGTAATCTTCGGCGGATTCAGGCAGCACATAAGGGTCAGCAATAAAATAATCAATATTTGGTATACCCGGTGCATCCCAGCCGAGCCAACTGACTTGTATTGGTGCAGGTTTAAGCATCATAATCTCGCAGCTAGTATTCAGCGTCAGACTGTCGAGTTCGACCAAAATATCAATCTCATCCTCACAAATTAGCTCAGCCACTTCAGGGCCGTGCAACCCTAATTTCCGAGCTTTAAAAACTTTGCTTGTGTACCATTCCTCCAAAGGATCCTGCGTTAGTTTAGAGTCAGACCCCAGCAAATAAGCATAAACTTCAAAACGATCGCTATCGTGATACTCGAAGAGCCATCGTGCTAGCCAGCCTACAGAATGGCGGCGCAGGCAATATGACAGATATCCAATTTTTAAACGTTTCTTAGGAACATCTGTTTTCACCACAGAAGACAGTCGCTGGTGGCACTTGTCCATTTGCTCCTTAGCATAATTAGCAAGATTTGATTGGCAAATTTCTGCTATCTGACGGCGAATTTGTATATTTTCCTGCGGTTTATCCTGAAAGTATGGGTAGAAAAATATCGAACTAAATAAACGAACTGTAGCGCTTGAATCGAGATCGGTTGGTGGCTGCTGGATTAGCTCTGCCACTAGAGATTTGAGGGTCTGAAATGTTGAATAAGCTTCATCCGGATACCCGCCCGCAGTCATCATACCGCGAATAATTAAGTGACAAGCATACACTTTATCGGCTAGCTTTTCCATTACCGAATAGCCAAACCTAGCCATTTCTATCCCTTTTGCCGACTCACCTATATCTTGATAAAAAGAGGATAAAGTACGCAGCAACTCTGGATGTTTTCGATCTAAGCGCAAGCCGAGTTCTGTGAATTTAACTGCCAGGGGAAATTGACGCCCTAAATAAGCAATTCTATAAACAAAATGGATTAAAGTATCAATAAAAATTAGTGGCTCCTGGGCATGAGCCAGGCAAGCTTCTGTCAATTCCAAAGTAGATGGATGTAGAGGAGCATAATCTAATACAGTTTTCCACAATTGCATCAGCAGCTCATGGTCGATCAATAAAGGTTTGTTTGAGTTGAGCAGTTCAATCACGCCCAGAGAATGAGGCTCCTCCCCAGAGTAAGTCTCAAGCAATATGGATAGTGCTATTAAATGCAGCAGGTTGTGCAGATTGGCAGGGCTGATTTCCCGTAAATGCTGGCGCACAGCCCAAGCCACAGCATAGTCTTTTCGTTGCATCCGCTGCCTTTCTGCTTCGGCTTCGAGAACTTGTACCAGTTCTTGAGTCCACTGCTCGATTTCCTCTGGATCGCCTTCAGCCATTCCCAACAGCCAGGTTGTTTGAGCTTCTGCCTCCTGTTCCTGCAACAGCAACATCAAACCCAATTGCCAGTAGTAGGACTTAACATTGGGTTCCGTTTCAATTGCTTGTTCGTAGAGTAGCGCAGCCCGATTATAATTCTCCTTGAGCAAACATTCCCTTGCTTGTTCCTGCCAGTCAGATACAACAGCCAATAAGTTATCAGAAGTCATAAGCTAAAAAATCTACAAATATACATAAGTTAAATAAAACTTTTGACTAAGCTATAACAACCTGATTTACCTCTTACTTCGCAATCATGGGTATTATAAACAATTCATCAATTAATATGTCGTAAAAAGCGGGTAGCATACTGAACTCTACCCGCTCTTTGATGGATTGTTGGACTCCGAAATTACTTAGTAACGAGAGTCTGTGTTGCTGTATCGCACTTGGTATTCTCCCGTGCAAGTCCAATTGCTGTTGGACCGGTGTTTTGACTAGCAGTTAGCTGTTCACAAAGGATTGAACTCGTACCGTCTCCCTCACCTGCGGGAACAAAATATATTGCGCCTGCATATGCCTTAATCGAAGCGCCTAGAGGTGTTGCCGCCATAGTCACGCCTCCGTTGGTAACACCAGCACCACCAGCACTACTTGCACCGACATTATACTGATAATTGTTAGTTGCAGTTTTGATACCCAGACCCAAGCTAGGGACATCAGTTGCGAACACCGTTCTCTCTGCAAAGTAAGCTTGTTGACCTTTGTTCATTGAACTCAGGTACTGTTTAGCTTCTGACTGCTTGGCTTTACTCGCTTGGCTGAGGAAGGAAGGCAAGGCAATAGCTGACAAAATACCAATAATGATAATAACAACCAGCAGTTCAATCAGGGTGAAACCTTGATCCTGTCTTCTTTTGTTGATGTGTTGCAGGAACTTGGCTTTAAATTCAGTCTTCATAAGTCTTTTCTCCTTGAGGGGTGGGATGCTCGATTTCTAACTCTTATATGTAACTTACCCAGTTATCGGCGCTTTAATATCACCCCGATCGCAATTTTTTTTTTCAACTCCTGGCTCTAATGCTCCAAAAGCACATACAGAAAGAGTTCCAGCCTGAGCAACAATTCCTTGACTTCCTCAAAAGCTGTCTGCTCGCTAACAGGCTCTAGGTTAACAGCCATCTGGGAGCGGATTTGGAGCCACTGCTGGACTAGCGACACCACAGACTGCGGCCCCTCCCACAGCGGTAGCAAGCAAGCTGCCATTGTACAGTCGATCGCCACCGCCACAAGAGTCGGCACAATAATATAACGACTAATCTCAAACGGCGTCTGGCTGTCAATGCAATTAGTCAAGTCTTCCCTAATCTGGAAAGTCCTCAGTTGAGGATGCAAATGCACCCGTGCTTCCCGCCATTGGGCCTCCGTCCATTCCGCCACGGGCACAAAATCCTGAGCCTGGTTCGGATTGCCACACCAGAAATCAAACAAACGGTGCAGGGGATGCAACAAGTCAAATAAATGTAGCCGCTCTTCCAGAGAAGCTTCTGGCAAACTCATCGCCAAAAACGGAGGCAAATCATCTGGAGCTTTGAACAAATCCATCAACTCCCACCTGCGCCAAGCCACCATACTGATAAACTCTAGATCGGCAGATCTCAACATTGCAAACACTTCAGGAATGGTACAACCTTTATCACCCATTAATAAATAGTTAACCATAATCCATCCCTCATCCTGCGCGCGATCCGAATTCCACGTAAATGCCTTAAGCCCTACTACATCTTCTAATGCTTCCATAGTTTCGCGGACTATTTCTATCTCCAATTCTCCCGGAGATCCATCCATTAATCCCATTGCTTTGAAAACAGCTTGACCGCGAAATACTCCGGCTCTACCATTTGAACTGTGTAGGTTTGTGCGGATGATGCCGTCTGGTACCAGAACAGACTTCATCGCTTGCAATCCAGCAATAGCATCGGGCAAAAGATACAGAACTTCGTCAGCATTGATATAGTCAAACTCTAAATTCAAAGTTGGTAAATCTTCTATCTTCAAAGCATAAAACTCTGCATGATCAACCTCATGATATTGTAAACGTTGCTCAGCTAGTTTCACAGATTCTTCTGATAAATCGATGCCTACTATTTTCGCTCCCGGATTGGCTAGAGCTAAAACCAAGGATTTATAACCGGTGCCGCATCCCGCATCGAGGATAACTTTACCAGAGGTATTGATGACTTTTCTATTTCTGAAGTAGTAAGCAGTTACAAGATTGTGAAGGTAGAGCAATTCACTGTTGTCTTTTGGAGATTGTTCTAGGGGGACTCTCGGATAAGGAGTATTGTCAAATTGCTGGCGAATGTTTTCTATTAACTCTAAATTTTCGCGATCCATGTTCAATTACGCTTAATGCTGGTCAATTATTTTAGTATGTCAGAAAATAGGCGATGTTCCGCCGAGCCGCAAGATACAGCAGATTTCAGGTTTATGAAGTACACCGCGCGATCCCGCCGTAGGGACACGGCACGGCAATACCTATTGGTGTCAAATTAAGCTTTTAGTCCGTCAGTTTTCTCGCCCACCCGTTAGTCCGCCAGGGGTTAAAACCCCTGTCTAATAGCGAAAGTCCTCTAAAGAGGACTAATGAGTTTAAAAATCTTCTTCTCAGTCCTCTTTAGAGGACTTTAGCTTTGAGGCAGGGGTTTCAACCCTTGCCGGACTATTGGTTGTACCTTAAGTTGACACCAATGGGCACTGCCGTCTCCTCTATCATTCCTTCTTCTATATTTGTGGAACAGGCATCTTGCCTGTTGCTATGAATTATCGGGGATGAAATTCTACTTCATTTTCGAGAATTCGCACATTATAA
>JAYUGZ010001036.1:0-6494 GCA_043767465.1 Cyanobacteriota bacterium | reverse complement strand
TTGACCGATCGCATTTGTTGGAGCAAATCCACCAATTCCTGCCCGCACTCCTGTCGCAGCACCGATTCCCACAAGTCCTCTACTACTTTGAGGCGATTGCGCAGAAACAGGTCGGATTTTGAGTATGGGGCAGAATGGGGAATAGATGTTGCATTAATAGCCTGTTCTGAAGACTGGAGGACTGAACTCATCGGGCTGTTCCTCAATAGCTGCGGGTGTCTGTGAAAATTGTATGGTTTAGTTTCACCTAAAACACTTTTGTTTGCAGTCAAATGTGAGACATCTTATACAATTTTCGATTTGGGATTTTTGATCAGGATGACTGATGACTATCATTTTTTGGAGTCCGGGGCCTCCCTTTCCTGGTGTTTTGAAACTAATCTTGTCATGTGAAGGCACTTATGTAGAAGTTAGAAGCAAAGACAAATTTTAATAGCACGGATTATACCAACTGTCAAGCTTTTGGTCAAAAAATTAGCTTTGAACTTACTTGTCTTGAGCTTTCTAGTCCTGCGATCGAGGAAAGTTGAGCACCGGGAGGCGCGAACCGCGAAAGACTTCTTCGCTTTCAATGCCGATCGAACTTACAAACTCACCAGCAGCTTTGGCAGCCAGCAACCCGCCCAGCATCGGTAAGGCGGCTAAGCTCAAGAAAATATCTGAAGGAATTGGCAACTTGGGACTGTTGGGGGTTTGAGTTTTGAGCAAGTCTTGGTTTTCCGACGGCATAGATTCCTCCTGTGTGATTGAGTATCCTTAGTTTACAGCAGAAGGAAGAATAGCAAGGGTTTGAGCAATTAAGAACGTCCTAATCGTTGGGCGCGGTTGCTAAACAAGCGAAATAATCATCTTGACTAATGACTGCTAACTAATGACTTCTGTATTGGCTTAACTTGGTCTAATTGTGCCAAAATACATTCGAGGTATTGCCCAAAACAGTATTCCCCAAAGGATCGCAGCCGAGGAGATACAGAGATCGCCAGTAAGTCTAGCAAGAGTTAAACCTGATACAACGCTTAAGCTCGGTAAATAAAATAATTGTATGTAAAACCCTCTAAACTGTGCTATCTGTAGAAAACAAAACCAGCCTTGACGAAAATTAAAGTCCCATGTTGAATGCGAACGGGAGCATATTGCCAGATAATCGATCGCCCGCATCGCAGTGGGCCGGGTCCGCTTTAGGGCTGCCCGAAGTGCAGGTACAAGCGCGTTTGCGCGGAAATCACCTGCATATTTTGTGCGAAGCGCCAGCGTGTCCGTCTCAGGAATTGGTGACGGCGAGATTTATGCGCGCGATCGAACAAACTGATTTAACGCGACTGTTGCCCGAGCGACCTAAAATTTACCAGTTATTTCTGTGCGGCCGCAAACTGGGTTCCCGACAAAACGACTGGACAGTTCGCCTCGATTGCAACACTAAACAGCAACCAAAACCAAAACCAAAACCAAAACCACAAGTTTCAGAAGTGCCGCCAGCGACTCCCCCCGACAGCAAACCGCCAGCAAATCCTAAAGGCGGCGGATTTTTTGCCAAATTTAAGAACGAAAACCGCAAACTCAAACAGACACCTGTGCCGGTAGAAACCCCCGCAAATCTCCAGCAGGTGCGGGAAGAAATGGATTTTGACACCGCCGACGCAAGTATCCCCATCGCCGAGCGCATTGAATACCCAGAAGTTTTTGAAACTTCCCAGGTGACGATCGACACAACGGCCGCGCGGGAAGCTTTCAGTCCCCCGATTTCGCCCCGCGAGACGGAAAAAATTCACCAGAAAAAAGCAGTTGGCGGCGGTGTGGCTGTGATTCCATCCCCCAAATCCGGCTCGGGCGACAGCGGTGGCACCCTAGCGGTTTCGCCGGAAACTTTGGCGCGCATGGGCTATCCAGATGCGATCGCCAGCTATCTCAGCGAAATCCTCGGGCCAATGGGAGTTTCCGTAAAAGTCAGCATTCGCGAAAAAGAAGTCAAAAGCAGGGGTGAAACTAGCGCCGATGCGCCGGAAAATCTCAAGCCCAAGCAGAAGGAGCGCAGGCTGCTGGTGCTGTGCGAGTCAGCTTACAGCCCCGATCCCTCCTTGCTGGCAGAACCGATCGCCAGCAGGCTGCGGAAACTGCAACTAGAGGATGTAGTCGCAGCAGTAATCGGCAGCCAGGTTGCAGGCGAAGCAAAGCCGGACTGGTTGCTGCGAGTCGATTTGACGCCGCCGGACACAATTCTCAAGGAATGGGCGCGCTGGGGAGATGTACCTGCGATCGCCAAACTGCTCAATCAAAACTTGGCAGCATCGAAAGTCGAAGTGCGGGCCACCCTCAAAGAAGCAACGCTGCACCTGTTTTGCAGCAAAACTGCCAACAAAGGACAAAAATCCAAACGGCAAGAATACCCCGACAAGCAGCAAACCACCGACGCGATCGCCCCAATGCTTGCCTCCTTCGCGCCCCAAGGCATCCGCGCAGCTACAATCTACGGCGTAGAACCCCTCACCGACAGCAAGACAGAGCCCGAGTCACCCCTGTGGATCGACTGGGTAGACTTGGCGGCAGCCCACCACCCCGAGTTAGCTGCGAGTCCCAGAATATTGGCAGCCGCAGGCGACCAATTAGCCTTAACTTTTTTGCTCGACAGGTTCCTCAATCCCAATCTCAACCGCAAGCTGGAAACTGGGGGGATTCGGGCTGTGGCGCTACACAAAGCCAACGTGCTGCACGTTATGACTGAAGCTCTGACTTGCCCTTCTCAGTCGAAGGTAGGGCCGCCAGTGGCTAAATTCTTGCGACAGTTACAAATTCCAGGAGTGGATGGGGTGCGAGTCTACGGACGGCGCGCCGGTCAGAAACGGCCCCTGTGGCGCTACGGAATCGACCTCAGAACGGCGGTTGACCTGGAATCACAGGCCCCAGTAGCCACGAGTTCGCAACTGGCTGTGCTGTCCCAGGAATCGGTGCCGGAGTTTGCGGCAACCGAGAATGGGAGTTTTTCCGGTTTGGGCGAGAATCTGGTGTTCGATGCTCCGGCTGTAGACGGCCCGCGCCGCGGCTTCAAAATCAGACTCCCCGGCTACAAGCTGGGCGAGCAGTTAGTTCAAGCTGCGGTGCAACCGCTTGTGGCTTCGGGTTTGTTTGTTCCCAACGACGGTTTGTCAACTTCGACCCAGGCGCCCGGCGGCGTGAGAGCCGATCGCGCGGCGGGAATGGCCTTGATTTGGCTGATCGCTGGCTGTCTGCTGACTTTCAATACCGATTGGTTCCTAGGTCTATTTCTGAAATCTGCGACGGTCAGTCAAGCTCCTAGCGCCTCGGAAGTTTGCAGCGGCCCAAATTGTCAAAATTCATCCCCCAAGGCTCTGAGCGAGGCTCAAGCCTCTGTAACGAGCCCGGAATCCCCGCAACCGGAACCTGCTTCGACGGAGGTGAATTTACCTCAAATCCCCTTGCAGCCGTCGCCGAATCGGGAACAGGCTTTTAACGGCTCTGGGTTTACCAAACCGGGGAATAATAGCGTTCCTGTAACTGATGTTTCTGTTGCTCCCGTGTTCCCGACTTTGAGGAGCGAGCAGCTTGACGAACAGATTGCGCGCTACCAAGAGTACATCCGCCAGCACAAAAAACCGCCGGATATTTTAATTGTGGGGAGTTCGAGGGCGCTGCGGGGCATCGATCCGGCGGTTTTGGAAACGGCTTTGGCGGCTGGGGGCTATCCGGGGCTGAAGGCATACAATTTTGGAGTCAACGGAGCTACTCTGCAAGTGGTGGATTCGATCGTCCGCCGGATTTTGCCACCGCAACAATTGCCGAAATTGCTAGTTTTGGCGGACGGGGCGAGGGCTCTCAACAGCGGGCGGCCGGATTTGACTTTTAGTGCGATCGCTTCTTCCGAAGGTTACAGGCAATTGGCCCGAGGCAGTTTTCTGATCCGCACCAATCAATTAGAATCCCCAACATCGCCCAGCGATGCCAACAATCCGATCGCCACTGCCGGTGAATTGGTGCACAATTTGGAACAAAGTCAAGTTAAAATTCAGCAACTGCTGAGTCAAAAGTTGGTTGATGGTTCTGCAACTTACAAAAACCGCGCTCGGCTTAAAGGATTTTTGCGATCGATCGCCAATCCCTCCGCCCCTGCTGTCACCGCTAGCCCCCAAACCGTAGCCAGCGACAAGCAAACAACTGAAAACCCCCAGCCGACTGCTGCGGGTAAAGAAGCGGGCGACTTTCAACCAAACGGCTTTTTGCCGATCGACATCCGCTTCAATCCCGATACTTACTTTCAAAAACACGCCAAAGTATCTGGCTATTACGACTCCGACTATCAAGATTTTAAATTAGCAGGAGAACAAACTGTAGCACTCAAAAATCTAATCGAATTTAGCAAGGTTCGCAACATCAATCTCGTGTTTGTGAATATGCCTCTGACGGTCGATTACTTAGACCCCGTGCGGACAGGTTACGAACAAGAATTTCGGCAATATATGCAACAATTAGCAGCTCAAACCAAGCTAATTTTCCGAGATAATAGTTTATTGTGGCCCGAGGCGCGGGAATCTTTTTCTGACCCCAGCCACCTCAACCGTTACGGTGCTGTTGCAGTTTCTAAGCGGTTAGCTCAAGATCCGATGATTCCGTGGCCGGCCGAGAAGTAAACAGGTGGCCCTTCGGCTTCGCTCGGGGGGTAAACAGCGGAAAATCGATCGGCTACTCCGCATCTCGATTGTCTGTTATGTTCGAGGGAAATAGCAGGAGAAATACTCCCAGACGCGCGCCGCTCCCAGAAACCCGGTTTCTGCAAAGATTTCTGGTTCCTTGCCGCCAAAAACTCGTAAAAACCCGGTTTCTAGTCCCCCGGCGCGTCTACCCTAAAACTGTCGCTCGCTACGTGTTGTTATCGCAACCGCCACATCGGTGAGGACATAAATAACTTCATGAATAAAGCCGATACCCATACTGCATCAATGGTTTGATTCCGGTTATGCAACCCTTCGGCGAAGCCGAGCGGGCGAGCTGTCAACTGTCAACTGTCCACTGTCAACTGCTATAGCACTTAAATCATTTAAATCTTATTGTAAAGGCTGGTTAAGCAATATTTATGATTTATATTTAAGTCATCACTCCTGCGACGCGACCATCTCAAAACTATCCTTTCCTGTGGCTGAAGACTGAACATGAAAAGATTGATATTTCCGGAAAATAGCAAAAATCAACAGATCAAAAATCCCCGAAAAAATCTGCCTTTGATATTTTTTATATTATCTCTAGTATTTTTCCTGTTTAGTTTGTATAAAGGTTTATTTTTATCTCATGCTTTATCAGCGCCGCCGGGGAAAGAACAAACTAGCGAACAGGAAGCTCTGCAACCCTTTGAACAGGTTGTCAAAGATGCCCAAAAGTTGGAGGGACTGTTTACCCTTTACCGCAATCCAGCAACTAATAAAGTTTATCTGGAAATTACACCGCAACAACTCACCAAAAAGTTCCTGTGTTTTGTGACATTGGAATCGGGTTTGGGGGAAGGAGGCATTGTTAGCGGATTGCCGATCGGCGATTTCTTGTTTCAACTGCGGCGAGTCCAGAATAACGTGCAGTTTGTCATCCCAAATATCAATTTTCGCACCAGTCCGGGCGACCCGCAAGCTGGTTCGGTGGAAAGGGCGTTTAGCGAGTCGATTCTCTATTCTTTGCCGCTCAAAAGCATTCACCCGCAAAGGCAAACTCTGCTGATCGATTTAGGCGATTTGCTGATGAGCGAAAAGCGCGATTTACCCGGGGTAAAAGCGATTTTGCCGACGATTTTGGGCGCTTCTTACTCGATCGATGAAGACAAGTCTTATTTTAAAGATGTCAAAGCCTTTCCGCTGAATGTAGAAATTGCTTCTATTTACGGTTTTTCCAGCGATAATGACAGTGCCGTTAACTATTTACCTTCGGTTCCCGACAGTCGCGCTTTTAACCTCCGCATTCACTACAGTTTCTCGGAAGTGCCACTGAATAACGGCTACCGCCCCAGACTTGCGGACGAGCGAGTGGGCTATTTTCTCACAGCATATAAAGACTTTTCTGACAAAACTGGCCGCCAGCCTTTTGTGCGCTATATTAATCGCTGGCATTTGCAAAAGCAAATCCCCACCGCGCCAATGTCGCCTCCGCTGGTGCCGATCGTCTTTTGGATTGAAAATAATGTGCCTCTGGAATACCGAAACGCAATTCGCGAGGGGATTTTGGAGTGGAACAAAGCTTTTGAAAAAGCAGGTTTTACTGAGGCGATTCAGGTCAAACAAATGCCGGACAATGCTAAATGGGACCCGGCTGATGTCCGCTACAATACTATTAGGTGGTCGAGTTCTTTTGAGCCTGAGTTTGCCGGCATCGGCCCATCTCGCACTAACCCGCTGACTGGGGAAATTTTGGATGCTGATATTTTGTTGGATGCGAATATTGTCCGGCAAATCAAACAGGGATATCGGTCTTTGGTGGAACAAAATCGATCGCTAGCGAAGAGT
>JAYUGZ010001035.1:0-6501 GCA_043767465.1 Cyanobacteriota bacterium | reverse complement strand
TCTCAATCCACTCAGTCGCCTCCTTTACCGCCGTCATGGAATCAGTACGATCGAATATATTCGATCTTTAATTTTAGCTGCGGCTCATCTCAAAGGTTATGCCATTGGTAACTTAATAAATTTAGCGATCGAACTCAAGGCCGATGTTACTGACTGGGATTTAACCGATCTCCGCATTGCCGAAGTCGATTTTCAGGAAGTGCAGTTGGCTAAGGTTGATTTTACCAATAGTGTATTCGATCGCTGTCAGTGCCCTCAAGGTATGGGCACTATGTTCGATCTAAAATTTAGTCCTGATGGTCAACTTTTGGCAGCGGGAGGTACTGATGGTCGAGTACCTATTTGGGAAGTAGATACTGGACGCAAAAGGTTTTTATTAACAGGTCATACTGGCTGGATTCGGACTCTTTGTTTTAGTAATGATGGTAAATACATAGCAACTGGTAGCGGTGATTATACCGTCAGAGTTTGGGATGTCAATAGTGGGGAGTGCTTACATGTTTTAAATGGCCATCATGATATTGTTTGGTTGTTATATTTTGCGCCAAATAGTTCGATTATTGCCAGTATCGATCGACTGCGAGTTATTAATGTCTGGTGGCTCAAACGCAAACAGCCAGTGTTTTCAACAAAGATAACCGATCTGACAATTTGGAATGGTACTTTAGATCTGAGCAAAGGGCGATTAGTTACCGCCAATCCTGAAGGCATAAAGATTGGATCCTTGTGGCAAAGTGGTTCGCGAATGATAGCTATCCCCGATCGCAAACCAGTCAAGAAAATTATCTTTAGTCCAGATAAAAAATATCTATGGGGGTTGACTTTCGATACAGAAGTCTATTGTTGGGACGTTGAAACAGGCGAATTAGTTGCCGAGCTAATCGGCCATAGTAGCCGTGTTTTCGATCTGAGTTTTACCCCAGATGGTCAGAAAATAGTTACCACCAGTAAAGAATGTATCAGAGTTTGGAATGCTACTACGATGACTTGCTTACAATCGATTTATCCCCAGCAATCTACTCTATCAGCAGCCATTCATAATAGTGGTAAAACACTTGCGATCGCTAGTAGTAATGGTGTTGTTCAATTATGGGAAATCGAGCGAGGTGAATGTCTGCGGAATTTTTCTGGTCGAACTATGCGTTTTTTGACCGCTATTTTTGTTGATGTAGCCGATTCTTGCTTAGAAAATAGGCGAGTAGAGGATGGACAAGTTCAACATATTATTGCGGGAAGAGATGATGGCACAATTCTCAGTTGGTCATACACCGCACAAATCACCACACCGAGTTGCGAATATCTAGGGCATAATGATATTGTCAGATCGATCGCAATTAGTCCAGATAATACGAAACTAGTCAGTGGTAGCCATGACACTACTGTAAGACTATGGGATCTAGTAACTGGCGAATGCTTGGCAGTAATGACAACACATAATTATTGGGTATCGCGAGTCATTTTCCTAGACGATATCAATATTATTAGTTGCGGTGAGGATGGGAAAATCTGTCACTGGAATACGATCGCCAAAAAGGTCGATATCTTACCAACAAATCCTGACTATTGGCTCATGGGCGCGGGAGCTAGTGTTGATGGTCAGATTGTTGCTGCTGGATATAATAACAATACGATCGAGTTGTGGAATTTTGCCACCAAAACAACTCATACTTTCAATAGTCAGGGCAATCGGATTCGGTTTATATCATTTAGCAAGGACTTACAACATTTAGTAACATTGAGTGATGATGGTTTACTCAGTTTATGCGATTATCAGCAGTTGACCTGTATTAAAACATACTTAGTCGGCGGTAGAGATTGGATTGGATTGAGCTTTTTGCCTCAAGATAATGGCAAGGTGGCGATCGCTGGTCGTGCAGGGATTCAGATCTGGGATATCATTAGTGGTGAATGTATCCGTGAATTATTAGGTCATACTGCACCAGTCTGTTCGATCGACTTTACAGCTAATGGTGACTATTTAGTCAGTAGTAGCGAAGATGGTACTGTCAAGTTGTGGGATATGGCTCAATGTCGGGTAATTACGACGATCGGTAGCTAGTACCGCCAACGATTTCAATCGTGGCTAGTAATGCAAATAATATTCCAGTCTTTAGCCACTACTGGCTGTATTCCCTTTGCAAAAGTTAACATATCTTAGCATAGCTAATGATTACACAATTTGGATCGCTGAATAATTGACGCTAATCTCAATAGGCTTGACGGATTAACTACCTTTGAGGTAGTATAGCCATAGAGTAGCGTCAACTAAGTTGTCACTGTCCAGCGGAGCGTTGCTATACACTCAAGACTTTTTCAACTTAGATATTAGCTCTGTGAAAGGGTTCCCACCATCTATTTGGAGCTTTACTCCATCAGCCTGAAAATATGTAATAATAGCGTATTTCAGACTACAAACAAATGTCTTTGAGAAGTACGGATACCTGACTGGCGATTACCGACTTTAAGCTACTATGGGACTTCGGTCAACCAGCCAGATAAAATTAACGAATAGAAATCCCAAACAACTTGAGCACAAGCCGTCTCTGTTGAGCTGCACTAGCGAGATAATTAGCTTTATCTTTAGTGCTAATTTTCCAATTGACTCCGCGCTGAACGTATTCACCGTAGTGGGGGTGAAATGAGCAACCGTACAGAAACTTACGTTAAGGCTGAAACACTGGCTGTGTAAGCTCTTCAGATTCACACAGAGTTTCTTCTGATTTCTGCACCGATTGTCTATGGCGTTTGACAATATCATTAACCGTTGTCTTACTGAGGTTGAGTTTTTCAGCAATTTTGCGATAAGAATATCCAGATTCCACCAATTGCAACACTTTGGGACTCAACTTATCCGCTTTCACCCGTTGTCCCTGCTGTCTGCCTAATTTCTGACCCCGTGCTTTTGCTGCGGCTATCCCCGAACGGACTCTCTCTCGCACTAAATCTCGTTCAAATTCAGCCAAAGATGCCATGAGATGAGCAATGAGCCGACCTTGTGGCGTACTCAAATCAAATTGTAATCCAGTTTGAGCAACTAGAGAAACATGCCAACTATGAAGTGACTGCAACGTTTCAATCAAGTCAATCGTACTGCGACCCCACCGCGTCATCTCTGTCACCAAAATCGCATCAATGCTATGACTTTGAGCTAACGCCATCACCTCTTTACGCTCAGTGCGGTTGTATTTAACTCCAGACGCTGTTTCTTTCCAAACACCAACCACCTCGAAGCCGGAAAGAGTAGCATACTCCAACAAGTCTCGTTCTTGTCGTTGACAAGACTGATCTGCTGTGGAAACTCGACAATAAATAGCAACTCTTTGTACCAATTGAACCCTCCCAGATCTAGGGGCTTTAAACCCTTGCTGCACCGTTCTGATTTAGTGTACCAAATAGCCTATAGTTAATTTGGCACAGATCGAAGTTGATGAATGGGATTTCTAACGGCAGAACAGCGACAACGTTATGGAAACTATGAATCTGAGCCAACCCCAATCCAATTGGCTCGATATTTTCATCTTGATGACATCGATAAGAAGAGTATTCTGATTCGACGTGGAAATCATCACCGTTTGGGCTTTGCCTTACAACTGGTTAGTGTCAGGTTTTTGGGGACTTTTCTAGAAGACCCACTTGATGTTCCACCTGGCGTTGTCACTGAAATAGCCACTCAGCTAGGCATCTTCGACATCGAATGTTTACCACGCTACCTCGAACGTCCCCTCACCCGCTGGGAGCATCAGGGCGAGATTAAGCAACGCTATGGCTATCAAGACTTTAGCAAACAACCAGAACACTGGCGATTAGTTCGCTGGTTGTATGGGAGAGCTTGGGTTGGTTCCGAAAGTCCGAGTGTTCTATTTGACTTGGCTACGGCTAGGTTGGTCGAGCATAAAATCCTGCTACCAGGAGTTACAGTATTGGAACGTTTAGTGATGAGCGTGCGGGAGCGTGCGGCTAATCTTCTTTGGCGGATGTTATCCAAACTTCCCTCAGCCGAACAACGGTTAAAACTCGAAGCTTTACTGGTGTCTGAAGCGGAAAATTGGTACACTCCACTCGACCAGCTCCGAAAATCGCCAACTCGTCATAGTTCTCCAGCGTTAATCGCTGCACTGAATCGGCTAGTGACAATCCGCTCTCTTGGCATCAACGCTTTGAATTTTTCCCGCATCCCAACTAGCAGCTTAAAAGCTCTTGCCCGCCATGCTGCAACAATTCGAGTTCAGGCGATTGCTAGGATGCCAGAGCAGCGGAGAATAGCTACTCTATTAGCTTTTATTCGTGTTTTGGAAGCGGAAGCTGGTGATGATGTTCTCGATTTACTGGAATTGTTGGTTAAAGATTTACTGATCTCATCAGTACGAGACGGTAAAAAGGAAAGGTTACGCACAATCAAAGATTTAGATGCTGCTGCTTTACAGTTGAGTGAAGCCGCCGCCGTAATCCTTGACCCCAATTGCGACAACAAAAGTGTCCGTCAAGTGATTTTTGAACGCATTCCTCAAGAGCAGTTGCAATCTGCAATGGCAAAGGTGGAAGAAATAGCTAGACCACCTGAAGATGACTACTATCCAGAACTATTCAAGCGTTGGGGACAGGTGCGGAGATTCTTGCCATCGCTGTTACGGACAATGGAGTTTCAAGCAACCAAAGCAGGTCAACCAATTCTCACCGCAGTGAAATTTCTCAAAAGTATTGAGAAAAAAGCTAATCCGAAGATGGATGCTGCCCCACTTAATGGCATTAGCAAGGGCTGGTTAAAATTAATCGTACAGGAAAACACAGAAATTGACCGTCGTGCCTACACTTTTTGTACTTTAGAGCGATTGTGCGAGGGATTACGCCGTCGAGAACTATTTATCTCTCCCAGCATCCGGTGGAGTAATCCCCATGCAAAACTACTTCAAGATTCACAATGGGAATCAGCTCGTCCACAGGTTTGTCGGAGCTTAAATCTACAACCAACTCCCGCAGAGGAACTAGAGAAGTTGAAGCAGCAACTTGATGATGCCTTTCATCGTACTGCTGATAATCTGCCCAGTAATACAGCCATCAGGGTCGAACCCAACCAGAAGGGTCGTGATACTTTAACAGTTAGCAACCTGGATAAGCTAGAAGAACCGGATAGCTTGAAAGTCCTCAAAACGCTAGTTGCCAAGTTACTGCCCCGTGTAGATTTGCCTGAAGTCTTATTAGAAATCCATGCCAAGACAGGTTTCATGGATGAGTTTATCCACGGTAGTCTGGAAAACTCCAGAGTCACAGATCTGCCAATTAGTGTCTGTGCAGTGCTGATAGCGCAGAGTTGCAACATTGGATTGAAACCACTTGTCCGTGCAGATATCCCCGCATTAACTCGGAGTCGGCTGGCTTGGATCCAACAAAACTACTTACGGGCTGAAACTTTAACTCGTGCCAATGCACGACTGGTGGACGCTCAAAGACATATTCCCTTGGCACAGACTTGGGGTGGGGGAGAAGTTGCTTCGGCGGATGGATTGCGGTTTGTGGTGCCAGTCCAAACCCTAAACTCTGGAGCTAATCGCAAATATTTTGGTCGAGGTCGGGGGATTACTTATTACAATTTTGTATCAGACCAGTTTACAGGGTTTCATGCTTTGGTGGTGCCGGGAACGTTGCGCGATTCTCTAGTTGTACTGGTGGGGCTGCTGGAGCAAGAAACCAGCTTGAGTCCGAAGGAGATTATGACCGATACTGCTGGTTACAGTGATGTTGTCTTTGGGCTGTTCTGGTTACTGGGATATCAGTTCAGCCCTCGACTGGCAGATGTTGGAGAGGCTCGTTTTTGGCGGCTCGACCAGACGGCTAATTATGGAGTTTTAGATGGAATAGCACGACAAAAAGTGAATGTCTCTTTGATTGAAAATCATTGGGATGACATGCTGCGAGTGGCAGGTTCTTTGAAGTTAGGAATGGTCAGCGCAATGGATATCATGCGAACTTTATCCCCAGGTGACAAACCTTCGGTTCTGGGTCGGGCGATTGGGGAATTAGGGCGAATTGCTAAAACTTTGTACCTATTGAACTATGTTGATGATGAGGCGTACCGCCGTCGAATTTTGACTCAACTCAATCGAGGCGAGGGTCGTCATGCACTTGCCAGAGTTATGTTTCATGGTCAAAAGGGGGAATTACGTCAGCGTTATCGGGAGGGACAAGAAGATCAACTATCTGCGTTGGGTTTGGTCGTTAATGCATCGATTCTGTGGAATACATATTACATGGATGCCGCACTCACATCTCTTCGCCAGGAACAGAGTGTGAGTCAAGAAGATCTAGCACGTCTCTCACCATTAGGTCACGCTCACATCAATATGTTAGGACGCTATCAGTTTTCTTTGCCTCTTGCTGTCATCGAAGGGAAGATGCGTCCATTGCGCGATCCAAATGACTCTAACGATCTCGACGATTAGAACGCATATTCTGCCAGTGTTTCAGCCTTAACGTAAGTTTCTGTACGGTTGCTCATTTCACCCC
>JAYUGZ010001034.1:0-16646 GCA_043767465.1 Cyanobacteriota bacterium | reverse complement strand
CTGGTAGAATTTTTAGTGTTTCTCAAACATTGGTCAATGGGATCGACACGCGCAAGAATTGCAATAGACGCTATGGGTGGGGATCATGCCCCCGCCGAGGTTGTAGCTGGAGCGCTTAAGGCACAAGAAGAATTAGGCGTAGAGATTTTGCTGGTGGGCGACCCGCAGCAAATAGAAGACTCACTCCGCCAACAAGACGCGATCGGCCGCGTCTGCAAAGGTCAGCTAGAAATCGTTCCTTCTGAAGGAACGGTGGAAATGCACGAAGAACCTTTGAGTGCCCTGAAACGCAAGCCCAACGCTTCGATTAATGTAGCGATGAACTTGGTCAAGCAGCAGCAAGCTGATGGTGTGGTGTCCGCCGGTCACTCCGGCGCGGCAATGGCTGCGGCTCTGCTCAGGTTGGGACGGCTACCTGGAATCGATCGCCCTGCGATCGGTGCAGTTTTACCGACAATGGTACCGGGCACCTCTGTACTCATACTAGATGTCGGCGCTAATGTGGACTGCCGCCCCAAATTTTTGGAGCAGTTCGCTCTTATGGGAACTATTTACAGCCAGTGCGTACTGGGCGTCGCCGAACCTAAAATCGGCCTGCTCAACATTGGGGAAGAACCTTCTAAAGGCAACGATGCGGCGGTGCGAACTCACCAGTTATTGGTGGACAACCCGAACATTCCTTTTGTGGGGAATGCTGAAGGCCGCGACGTGCTGTCGGGGAAATTCGACGTGATTGTCTGCGACGGGTTTGTCGGCAACGTGTTGCTGAAGTTTGCCGAAGCAGTGGGCGAAGTCGTCGTGCAAGTGCTGAAGGAAGAATTAGTCAAAGGACTCCAACATCAAATTAACGATCCTCTGCTGCAAAAAAGCTTGCAAGGATTTAAGCAGCGGGTAGACCACGTTGAACACGGCGGCGGTTTGCTGTTGGGCGTTGCTGGAGTTTGCATTATCAGCCACGGTTCGTCTCAATCTGCCTCGATTTTTAATGCCATTCGTTTGGCGAAAGGGGCTATTGACAACCAAGTGCTCGATCGAATTAGATCGTCGAATCGCGAAAGCGGTGTGGAACAAGAAGCTTTAACAGTTGACAGTTGACCTGTGACAGTTGACAGTGAAGTTTTTAGGCAGGGGATTTAAGCCCCAGCCTAAAAACAATCCACCTAAAGGTAAGGGCTTAAATCCCCTGTGATGCAGGTAAATTAGAGGCATTCAGTTTACAGTAGACAGCTTGGCCCAAAAGCGAAGCCGAAGGGTTGACAGTTGACCTGTGACAATCATAAGTCCGAGGATTGGAGTAATGAATAGTTTTCTTTTAATTTCTCGCCTTTAAGGGTTCCGGCTTCAAACCAATTCTTTCTGGTCAGTAGGAATTAAAAATTAAAAATGTCAAATTAAAAATGTCAGCTTAAACAACTGTTTTGCTTTAAAAAAGTAATTTCAGCAGTTAAAAAAAGAGTTTGAATTTGTAGTTTTTAATTTTTAATTTCTCGATTGATAGCTCATAAATGGAAAAGAATGTTGCAGCAATCAGGGTTCGGCATTGCCGTTACGGGTAGCGGGTCTTGTACACCGCAGGTTTCGCTTGACAATCACGGTTTAAGTCAGATAGTAGAAACGAATGACGAGTGGATAGGGGCGCGGACGGGCATTCGATCGCGCAGGCTGGCGGACGATCGCACTTCTTTGTGCGATTTAGCATCGGAGGCATCCCGAAGGGCGATGGAAATGGCAGAAATTTCGCCAACAGATATCGATTTGATTATTTTGGCCACCTCAAGTCCTGACGATTTATTTGGCACTGCCGGCAAAATTCAATATCAGTTAGGCGCGACAAAAGCTGTGGCTTTTGATTTGACAGCAGCTTGTTCGGGCTTTGTGTTTGGTTTAGTTACAGCCTCCCAGTTCATTCGGACAGGGGTTTATCAAAATGTTTTGCTGATCGGAGCAGATATTTTATCTCGCTGGGTGAATTGGTCGGATCGGGGTACTTGCATTCTATTTGGAGATGGTGCAGGTGCGGTGGTATTGCAAGCTTCAGAAGTCGATCGCTTTTTGGGATTTGAAATTCGCAGTGACGGCACGCAAAATTCGTCTCTCACTTTAGCCTACAAAGCCGAGTCAAAAGAATTAATTGAGGGCGTGAATATCGGACAAGGTGGATTTGAGCCGATCGCCATGAACGGTCAAGAAATCTATCGCTTTGCCGTGAGAAAAGTGCCGGAAGTCATAGAAAAAGCTATGTTTCGGGCAAATATTAGCGTCGCAGAAATTGACTGGCTACTATTGCACCAAGCCAATCAGCGGATTCTCGATGCAGTTGCCCAAAGGCTCAAGATTCCCCCGGAAAAAGTAATCAGCAATTTGGCAAATTACGGCAATACCTCAGCAGCTTCAATTCCCCTGGCCTTAGACGAATCTGTGCGTCTGGGCAAAGTAAAATCTGGTGACACTATTGCTGCGGCTGGTTTTGGTGCAGGTTTGAGTTGGGGGGCGGCGATTTTTCAATGGGGAAGATAATATTTGACAGCCGACTCTAATACCAGTTGGTAAAATGAATGTAGCTTACTTGGCGGCGATCGCCACCCTAGTAGTTATCAGTCATTGCTAATCCCCAATCCCCAATCGCCAATGGTATCAACTTGCCCTGGTTCTGGTCGGGAGTTCAAGCCGCCGGGAAAAACCAAAATCCTTTAACACGCCATAGATAGGGTAAGGTGCAGGCCCAGGGGTGCACCGTTCGGACAGGAGTTATTGACAAGCTCATCCTGAGATGGAAAATCCTCTATTTTTCGCTCGACTTTCCCCAGATTGAAGGTTGAATATTGTGCTAGGACGATCGCTCTGATTAAAGTAGTAGCAACAAAAAAAAACACCTCGTAAAAAGCGCAGTTATTATGTTATAATAGTGAGTCGCCAGTAGAGAGTTCGTGAACCGAAAGATAGCGGATACCAGCCAGCGAACCCAGAAGCGGGAAACAAAGAATTTTTGCAATCACTTTCTTAGCAACCACCAATTAGCAGATTACCGGAAAAATGACTAAAACAGCATGGGTATTTCCCGGACAAGGTTCCCAGGCGATCGGGATGGGTGCAGACTTATTAAATTTGCCAACAGCCAAAGCTAAATTTGAACTAGCCAAAGAAATTTTAGGCTGGTCTGTTGCGGAAGTTTGCCAAAAAGAAGAAGCAAAACTATCTCGGACTCTCTACACTCAGCCTTGCTTGTTCGTAGTAGAAAGCATTTTGGCAGACTTAATGCGAGAAAAGAGCGATCGACCCGCAGTAGTTGCCGGTCACAGTTTAGGAGAATATGTTGCCCTGTACGCAGCAGGTGTCTTTGACTTTGAAACGGGATTGCGCTTAGTAAAACGCCGCGCCGAACTCATGGACACTGCCTCCGGCGGGCAAATGGTGGCTTTGATCGGATTCGACAGGCAGGAATTAGAACTGCAAATTCAATACAGCCGAGATGTGGTATTGGCAAACGATAACAGCGAAGCACAAGTAGTGATTTCTGGGACGCCGACAGCAGTAGAAGAATTGCTTGCTAAAATTAAAGTCAAACGCGCCGTTAAATTGAATGTTTCCGGCGCGTTTCACTCTCCCCTGATGGCATCAGTGGCGGCAGAGTTTCAACTAGCGCTAAAGTCGGCCAGGTTTTCCGATGCTAAAATGCTGGTACTCTCGAACTCAGAACCGACAGCGACTACTAGCGCAGCGACTTTAAAACAGCGGTTGAATTATCAAATGACTAAGGGCGTGCGCTGGCGAGAAATCTCCCTGCAATTGCCACAACAAGGAATCGATCGCGTAATAGAAATTGGCCCCGGCAAAGTTCTCACAGGTTTGATCAAACGGACTTGTCCCAATTTGGCCCTGGTAAATGTGAGCAGTTTGGCAGATTTGCCCGCTTAATCTATGGTTAACCTGCTATTCAATGGCAGGTTATAAACTTTAAAGTTAATTGGCCAGAAGAATGCCGAAAAATCAAGAGCACAACAGGCAAATTTTACTAACGCCTGTTGTGGAAACTTGGCCTAGCCGATCCAGAAAACTTGAAAATCTCGATTAAATATAATGTATAGCCTTTCTCAGAAAGATTCGCGGACGCGAACGGCATAGGGCTATGGGCTATGGGCTATGGGCTATGGGCTATCCTCACCACGCTTGAGAACCGCTATAGATATCGATCGACCCTACGGGCGATCGCGAAACTTTTGAGGTACACTAGGCGTAAAAACCAAGCTTATCTAGATATTTTGTATGAAAAAAGTCCTTTACTGGCTGGTGGGCGACAAAGCAGGTAGAACGATCGTCGGCACGTGGAACTGGCTCTGGGGACTGCCCGTAGAATCGGGCGGCAAGGTGTCGGTGGCGGTGGCGGAAGAGTCATTGCGATCGATGCAAGAATCCGTGCAAAAATTAGCAGCAGCAGTGGCCACCCAAGTTGCAGCCTACCAGCGCGCCAAAACAAAATATGAAGAAAAAGTTAGGGAAATGCAAAACGTAGAGCGCCAAGCCATCACAGCCCAGCGCAACGGCAATGAAGAAGCAGCCCGCTTGGCAATGTCGAAAGTAATTCAGACAGAACAAATTCTGCCGCAGTTAGAAACCCAAGTAAAACAAGCCGAACAGTTTGTGAACGCTTCCAAAGACAAGCTAAATCGAGAACGCACGAAGCTGGAAGCGTACAAAACAGATATGCAAAATATGAAAGATATGGCCGAGATTAACGAAGCTCTCCAGGCCATATCCAAAGTAAACAACGACCTCAGCATCGATTCAGCTCGATCGCAATTTGACCAAGCCAAAAACGCCGTCGAAAAGCGCAACCTCGAACAGCAAGCTTTCGCCGAGATATCTGAGAACCCCCAAGAAAGACTTCAGGCAGAATTAGAAAATATGACTGTAGATGATGAAGTTAGTCGCAGGCTGCAAATGTTAGACGACTCCAACAACAAAGAACTTCCCAACTAAGGAGAATTTTATGACTAAGAGCGGGCCTCCCCCCATAGTTTTTATTTTGTTATTTCTGCTGCTCGCAGGCGGTGGCTGGTTCTTTTTTATGAACAAACCAGCGGCACAGGATGCTAACAATTCTCCCGCTTCCCCAACACCCTCCGCAGGTGGTGGCAGTTCCAGCCCGCTTCCCGTCGCACCCGCAGGAGGAGCAGCACCGCCTGTTGCCGCTAGTTCCTTTGCGCTACCGCCTTCGGTACCTGCGGGTACTAATGTGAGAGTTGATGGTTCTACCAGCATGGTGACAATCAATCTCAACCTCAAGAACGGCTTTCAAGCCAAGTTTCCTGGCACTACAGTCGATACCAAAGCAAATGGTTCTACAAAGGGAATTCAGGATTTGGTGGCGGGAACAGCCGATATTGCTGCGATATCGACCGCTTTGAAGCCGGAAGACCAAGCTAAGGGTTTGGCAGCAGTGCCGGTTGCTTTAGATAGAATTGCGATCGTAGTTGGCACTAACAACCCGTTTCAAGGAGGTTTAACTTCCGCTCAAGTTCAAGATATCTTCAAGGGAACTGCTCAAGACTGGTCAAAAGTCGGCGGCCCGACAGGCCCGCTTAAGGTAATTAACAGACCGGAAATTAGCGGTACTCACCAGACTTTTAAAGAACAAGTGCTCGGAGGCGGTAGTTTTGGGACTGGGCCAAATGTTACTACGCTCGATCGAGATGCGACAACTCCCCTGCTACAAGCTTTAGGAAATAACGGCATCGGTTATGCCACTTTCGCTCAAGTTGTAAATCAGAAAACAGTGCGGGTTGTCCCCGTAGACGGTGCGACGCCGGATGCTCCCAATTATCGCTATCAGCGACAGTTGTACTACGCTTACAAAAATCCTCCCAGCCAAGCGGTGAAGGATTTCTTGGGCTACGCGACTTCTGATGAAGGAAGAAAAGCGATGCTGGCGGGAAATTAACAGGACTTAGTTCGCCTTCAATTCGTAGGGTGCGTCGCTGCGGGAATTTTCGCCTCTATGTGAACAGTCCTCAAGGCAGAAACCGGGTTTTTTACGAAAATAGTGGTTTATAGCCTTTAATATCGGTAAAAAACCCGGTTTCTTGGGTCGGAGTGCATCCAGAACTATGTTAATTTTTAATAGCTGAGCCGATCGGCTAAAATTCGGTATGATTTAAAATTCAAGGTTTTTCCGTGAGCAAAAGTCGCGAACCAGTCGAGAGTTTACTTCTCTACTATTTATTCAAGTGGTCAATTGTCAGCCCCATGCTCCACTTTTACTTTCGGGGCCGCATCTACGGTGCCGAAAATGTTCCAGCAGAAGGGCCGCTGGTGGTAGTCAGCAATCACGCCAGCGATTTCGATCCGCCGATTTTGTCTAGCTGCATGAGGCGGCCGGTGGCATTTATGGCTAAGGAAGAGTTATTTAAAGTTCCTATTTTGAAGCAGGCAATTACGCTTTACGGCGCTTATCCAGTGAAGCGAGAAAGTGCCGATCGCAGTGCAATCCGATCGGCTATCAAATCTTTGGAAAACGGATGGGCGACTGGTGTATTTTTGCAGGGAACTCGCACGCCAGACGGCCGAATTACTGACCCAAAATTAGGTGCGGCGCTGATAGCTGCTAAGGCAAAAGCGCCACTGTTACCTGTTAGTTTGTGGGGAACTCACGCAATTTCGTCGAAAGGTTCGGCAGTGCCGCGTCCGGTGCCGCTGACGGTGCGAATCGGCAAGCTAATTGAGGCACCCGGTTCCTCGGATCGCGAGGAGTTGGAAGCGCTGACTCAAAGATGTGCAAGGGAGATTAATGCGATGCACGATTTGGGCCGCTGATAGATGCAGCAGGTTCGTAGTCAGGACTTCAGTCCTTTCTTTCTGAGGACTAAAGTCCTGACTACGAACCTATTTTATGGCGGTTGTACGCGCGGCGAAGCTATCCCGTAGGGAATCGCCTCTAACAAAAGCCACAGCCAAGGGCGAAATTTTTTCTGTAACTGCTGCAATAACTTGGCGATCGAAGTCAGTCCAAACTCTGGGGCGATCGAAAATACAAGGCTGTAAAACCCCCCACAATAAGCCGTCAGCACAAAGATGAGCGTGAATCAAAGCACGATGTCCGAACTCTTTTGCCTCAAAATCTTTGTTAACAACTTCAGGATTTGCTGTTTCAACATCCTCAACAAAAATCGACGGTTCAGTGCGCAACGCTGCCGCAAACAAAGGGTCTTCTTCCCCTAAAGATTCCGGTTCTTTTTTCCACTGGACACCGCTAACATCGGGATAGTTCGAGTTGCGACGCCAGCAGTAAGGTGTTCTGCCCGTTTGGGTTTCAGGATTACGGAGGTAGAGAAACACGCGATCGCAATTTAACACCTCGCCTAAAGCCGGCACCAAAGCCGAAAAAACAGCATCCGCAGTCTTGCTGTCACTCAAAATTTTATCCAGAACTTGCGGCAGAATTTGGTCGGTCATTAACTTTGGCTCTTGAAGTTCATATACTGATTTTAAACTACTCGTTCTCTTCTGTTACGCATTTATCATCAGCATCTTCCCCGTTCCTTAAATAGCTAGAGAAGACAAGTTTTAAAACCTGAGCGAATGGCAAAGAATTAACAATTGCTCAATGATTCCCTGTATTTATTCAATTCTGGCTTGGCTGAAGTTAGCACCCGTATAACCGGTTGTCAGCCACATAATGGCTCTAGCGCCGTCGCGAACAGCTTTTTGCATTGGTTCAGGGGTTCGCCCAGACGGAACTGCTACAGGCTTAAAACTAATGCCTCTACTGCCGAGTACGATTTCGCCGATAATCTGAGCTCGCCGCATATGATCGTCAGAAGTGATCAAATACACGCTCTCAATGCCTCGCTCTTTCAATTCATCTACCAGCGTGGTAAAATTTGTTACCGTATCCACCGCTCTGTAGTCTAAGTGCAGGCGATCGGACTGAATTCCCGCTTGTGAAAAAACCCATTCTGCAAACTCTGGATTGCTGCCAGAAGACACCCAAATCGGCAATTCAGGATGCTTGCGAGCAAATTTGGCGGCAAACACCTCTCGCTCCGTAGCCCCGCCTAGAACTAACAAAGCTTGGGGTCTCTGGAGCTCGCTCTTAAGCTGCTGATAGCCAAACCAACAGGCCATCAAAAGTCCGACTAGGAACCAGAAACTGCGTGAAGTCCTCAAACGCTTGTAACGCCGCGTGTTTGAATTGATTCTTAACCACATCTAAACCTATAAAAACTTTGTATAGCTGACAAAGGAACGATAACAAAAAATACCGCACGTACAACCCACTAACAGGAATTAAAAATTTTAAAAGGGTGAATTGGTTAGCGGATATGCAAAGCAGAGGGGCAAAGCCTAAGTTTTGCCCCTCTGATGTTATTGGTTCTCGATTGTTAACGGGACTGGCCGGGTTCGAACCGGCGACCTAGCGCTTCAGATTTGTGTGAGTTTCCCCACTCTCCGGACTATTCCTTCACCATAGGCTTGTGACCTTTAGGTGGCGGCCGTATGTTTAGGAGGTTTTATGGTGTTTACTTCCTAAAGCCAGTCTCTGCACCTTCCTTACCTAAACAATGTTCAGATAAAGCTTGGCTCAAGATTACCGTATCTGTCGTCAGACTTAGGCTTCCTTGAGTTTGACCACATTCACTCCCAGAGTTTCCTCGCAGGGTGCCCGATTCTTCAGGAGGCGCTTGCTCTATCCATCTGAGCCACAGCCCCAATTGCTGAACCGTTTTGATTATAGCAGTTAATGTCGATTCTGATTTTTTTATTTTCGATGATTAGCGATCGCCCGTAGCAACTCTCCCGACAATGCGGGCAAAGTTTTCTGCTGCGGTGAGTTTACCGCTACCGTAACAGGCGCGCTGTCTCCAGGCGGTGACGGGGAGGTGTCCGGGGGGAGCATTTTCGCTGAAGGAGAGTTCGCTGTAATATTTCCAATTTTCCTTAACTCGCCAGCCGACTCGATCGCACAATTCTGTATAATTGCCTGCGGTACTGTCCCAAATCTGCTGCTGCACGCTCAACCCGAACCGCCCGCTGCTGTGTTGTTGCCAAAGTTGGTCGATCGTGCGAAGGTCTGTAATAGGAAAGCTATCAATATCGGCTGCACTCAGCCAGCCTTCATCTTCCCGGACAGCGATTTGCAGCAAAATTTCCCAAGTATGTTCGTCAGCTTTGCGCCATTTTCCGGTTTCTAACAGCTTTGTGAGTTGCCGGTAGTCCATCCCCACTTCCGAGATAGCCGGAGTTTGGTCAGGTAAGGCGTCGATTTTCTCGGACAGCCGCACTAAAGTGGTGACAATCAATTCGGGATTTAGTTGTTCGAGGCGGTACAGAACCCATTCTAACTGAGATTGCAGGTACGTGCGGGCGATCGCGCCTTGTTGCAATTCCTGTTGCAACTCGTCAAATCTGGCTGACCAATTTTGTTGATTGCGGGCCGATTCCCACATTTGTTTTGCCCATTGTAATCTAACTTGTTCTTGTTTTAAAGAAGTTTTGGAAGGCTTAGCACGCTGCGGATATGGCGTCAAATCCCAGCCGCAAATCGAGCAAAATTCAGATTTTTTTTCTATGTATTGGGCACCGCACACTGGACAGTTAGACATATTGCCATAAATTCGGTTGCCCAGCAATTATATAATGCAATAGGCTCCTAGGATAATAGACGAGCAATTGCATAAATCTTTCATGAATACCAAAACCGCAGATTTAAGACATATAAACGCAGACAAACGCAGATAAATTTAAGACACAAAAGCGATTTTTGTAATCATGTTCTCATAAGTCAGGGATAGGATGCGTCAGTTTAGTGTTTTTCAATAATCGCCGATCATCTAATTCTGACACACCATTGATTCCGGGAGTGCTTCATTTTTGAGATTGCAAATTTTCCCCGACAATCTCTTAATCTGATTCACCCTACTTTTACTTCCTGCATTTTTTCGCAAATCATCTTTAGTTCTCTGCGTCTATAGCGGTTCTCAAAAAAGTGAGGATAGCCCATAGCCCATAGCCCATAGCCCATAGCCCATAGCCCATAGCCCGTCGGGTACCTCATCTTTCTGAGAAAGGCTATATCTGTGTTTATCTGCTTTACATCTGCGGTTGCTCTCCATCAAACATTTATCAAATAAGTCGTCTACAGTTAATTAAATCGCTCTAACAAGGCAAGCGAATAGTAAACAAACTGCCTTTACCCAACTCGGATTTTGCCTCGATGGTGCCGCGGTGAGCTTCGACTATTTGGCGGCACAGGTGCAGTCCCAAACCTGTGCTGGATTTCTTGTGAGTTCCCGAGCCAAACCTTTCAAATAACTTGGCTTGTTCTGTGGGAGAAATCCCGGCGCCGGTGTCTTGGACTTCAATGATTACCCATGCCAGCGGTTGATTTTTGAAGCTCGTATAAGCGGGTGAATTGGCAGCTTTTAAGTGGACATCTATGGAGCCGCTGTCGGTGAATTTGATCGCATTTCCGATTAAGTTTGTCAGCAAGCGGTGCAGTTCCAGACGATCGCCCGGATATTTGGCGATCGGAGCACTTTCTGCACTTTCTGTCAAGTCTAAATTCACCGACAAATTTTTAGCATCGGCTAGGGGAGCAAGTTCTTCGGCTACCTCATGAATGAGCTGGCGCAAGTCCACGGGAGCAAAACTGAGGGATTTGCGGCCTGCTTCGTAGCGGTAGACTTCGAGCAGCATATTTACCATCGCGATTAGGTTTTTGTTGCTGCGAACCATTGTCCCGAAAGCGTCGCCCATCTGATGCGAGATTTCGCCCAAAGCTCCCTGCTGCATTAAGGTGAGCATTCGATCGGCTGCTACGAGGGGTGTGCGCAAGTCGTGGGCGAGTCGAGAGACAAAATCTTCGCGCTGGAGGGCGATGGAATTTCGTTCGTCTACGCTGTGTTTTAGGCGCAGGAGCGATCGCACCCTCGCTAGCAGTTCGTCCATTTCCACGGGTTTGCGGATAAAATCGTCTGCGCCCATGTCGAGTCCTTGGACTACACTGGCGCTGTCGTGAGCTGTGATCAGCAAAATCGGGATAAAGGGCAATGCCTTATTTTGTCGCATTCGCTGGGTGACTTCGTAACCGTCCATTCCCGGCATCATTACGTCTAGCAATACCAAATCGGGGGCTGACTTGTCAATTTGGCTTAAGGCCGAAAAGCCGTTCTCGGCCGTGCTAATTTCGTAACCTTCTTCTTCCAGGATTGTCTGCACCAACAAAACATTATCTGGTGCGTCATCTACAACCAGAATGCGATCGGCTTTTGTGGCATTCGGAACAGATAAATATGTCATTTAATTGTGGGTATGAA
Source organism: Cyanobacteriota bacterium (assembly GCA_043767465.1). Taxonomy (GTDB): domain Bacteria; phylum Cyanobacteriota; class Cyanobacteriia; order Cyanobacteriales; family Microcoleaceae; genus Microcoleus. Next base: position 5,334 of record JAYUGZ010001034.1, on the reverse strand, counting down.
AATAAATACTAACTTTAATTTGCCATCCGATTTATGTTTTCACATTTTTCCACTTCTTAACTCTGTCATAAGGAAGATCTCAAAACTTTATCCAATCTTTTTGCATTTGGGCGCTCGGATGTGATATAATCTACTACTTTGTTGTCATTGTATGCACGCCGTCCCAATCGTCAGGCGGGGGTATTTCCAAATAGCTGAGGGAGCGCTCGATCTGAACTTCTACAGGTCGATCGCTCGGTCGCATCGCTAAAGCCGCCTCAAAATAATTAATAGCTTGCTGAAAATTTCTCTTCATATAAGCATGGCGGCCGTTGTTGTAAAGTTCCAAAAACCTTTCGGTTTCCCCGTCGAGGGTATCGGAATTAATTTGCAGCAACTCGTAGATGCCGACCGGCTGATTTTGGCCCTTAACCCGCACCTTGTCCAACTCTCGCACCCAAATCCGTTCGCGGCACAAATTGTAGGTAAATTCGCTCAAAATTATATCGCAGCCGTACTCCTTTGTAAGCTGTTCCAAGCGGGAACTCAAATTCACCGCATCCCCGATTACGGTGTAATCCATCCGCTTTTCCGAACCAATATTTCCCGAAACCACCTCTCCAGAACTAATCCCGATTCCGAAGCGAAACGGATCGGCGTCGGGGCGAGAATCATTAAACTCTTTCAAGCGCCGGCGCATATCTAAAGCCGACTGCACCGCCATCCAACCGTGACTTTCCGGGGGATTGAGCGGCAGGGGCGCGCCGAACACGGCCATTAAAGCATCGCCGATAAACTTGTCTAAAGTACCTTCGTAGTGGAAAACTGCCTCCACCATTGTCTCAAAATACTGGTTCAGTAGGGCGACAACTTCCGACGCTCCCAGATTTTCGGTCAGGGTGGTGTAGCCGCGAATGTCGGAAAATAAAATAGTAACTTCTTTGCGTTCGCCTACCATCAGGGAGCCTTCGCCCAAGGCCATCACTTTATCTACGACTCCGGGAGTCATGTAGCGAGACATCGTTGTTTTCATCCGCTTTTCGCGGCTGATGTCTTCGAGCACCACTAAACCGCCGCGCACGCCGCCTTCTGGATTAATCAGCGGGTTGACTGTTAAATTCAAACTGCGTTCAATTACTTTAATTTGTGAGGCGGGGATGGGCAGGGGACAATAGGGGTGATAGAGACCAGCATTAGGTAGGGAAAATAGAGATTGGGAATTAGCTAATTCTGCCAGCGCTACTTCTTCAGTCCAGGCGTGGTTTTCCCCCCAAGCGTAATATAGATTCGGGTCGTGGCGATCGGGCACGGCCAAAATGTAACTTTCTGCTTCGGTTTCTGCTGCTGAACCAAACAGTTTTTCCACCAACAGTCCCAAATTTAAACTTTGTTCGGGAACGTAATGTCTGGCAGCATTTAGGAGACTGTCTTCGAGTCGAAATTGCAAATTGTCGATCGGCACAACTTCCCAAACATAGCGATCGATCAGTTTATTTTCCCAAATCAGGAGATGGTGTTTGCTTTTATCTTGATTTACCGGACAGCCCAACAATTCCAGCGCCGCTTCGTTAATCGTGACCACTCGCCCCTGCAAATCGGTGGAGATCACTGCGTCTGAAAGACTTTGCAGCATATCTTTTTGATACTGCTTTTCCACCATCACGTTTTGAAACAGTTGAGAATTTTGCAGCGCCATTCCGGCTTGGGAATTAAACGCTCGCAAAAACTCTTCGTCGGAAGTAGTGAAAGTGCCTTGAGTCTTATTAATTAGCTGAGTTACCCCGATCAGCTCACCTTTAGCGTTGTGTACCGGCATACACAAGACAGTGCGAGTGCGGTATCCGGTTTTCCGGTCTGTAGAGGGATCGAAGCGGGGATCGTCGTAAGCATCTGTAATATTCAGAGGTTGACCGGTCGAAGCCACGTAGCCCGCAATTCCCTTATTAGCAGGAATGCGGATTTCGACCATGGTTTTGTCGTCGGCTGTGGCGACTTTTGTCCAGAGTTCGTTGGCTTCCCGATTTAACAAAAATAGCGTACTGCGATCGGCTTGCATCAAGTCGCGAGCTTGATCCATGACAGAGCGCAAAGTTGTTTCCAAGTCAAGGCTTTGACCCAAAGTCGTGGTCGCTCTCAAAAGTGCGGCAACCCCTCGCTGGTTGCGGGCCACTACATAAAAAGACTGACAGCTTTCGAGAATAATCCCGATCGAGTCTGCAAAAGTCATAAACTGCTGTTCGTCTTCCTCGGTAAAGGCGACATTGCCAGCTTTATTTAACAGCCTCACCACAGCTACGGGTTCGTTTTGGCTCTTGCTGCTAAAAATCGGCATACAGAGAATTGTCTCGATCGCGTAGCCCGGGGGCTCGTCTACTTCGGAATTAAAATGCTCGTTTTCTCTAGCCGAGGCCACATTTATCGATGTTCCGGTAGTTGCTACGTAGCCCAAAATGCCTGCATCCATCGGCAAGCGAACTTCTACATCTTCGCCCGTGAGCGCGTGGGCTGTTTTGTGCCAAAGTTGATTTTTGCTAGAGTCAACCAAAAAAATTGTTGTCCGGTCTGCTTGCAGAATCTGACCAATTTTGACAGTGAAGGCATCTAAGAGTTGCTGTAAGAGAGTTTCGAGTGCTTCATTGTTGATCAGGTCGATCGCCCGGATAAATTGCTGAAATTCAGCCGTGATAAAGTCCAGCAGGCACACTAATTCAGGAACTGGCAGGCTCTTAACACGGGAGGTCAATGCCCCCATAAAATTGACTTGAGTCAGTGTAGCCAGAACGCTACCAGTATTGGAGAATGTCATGATTAACTGCTTGCTCAGAGGGTAGACTGACCCGCAGGTCGATCGGCACTAGATACTGCGGCGGTGCAAACTCTTGTTTGTGGTTTGCTAGCGTGTCGGCACTCGCTTGTCGCTTTGGTGAATCGCGAGTTCCAAGGTGGTGCGCGCTACTTCAGTTTACTGGTTACATATGCTCGAAGGTTTTTTTACAACCTCGATACTGTGAATGGCGCTATCGCTGTTGGGCGCGAGGCATTGCGACAAAGCTACTCATAGTTTAATCGTAAATGCCACAGCATGATACCTGCGGCGAGTCTCAGTAGCAAGAAATTTCATCAGTTTTGCAGGGCATCCGTCCCGGCTGCAAACCGACATCGGGCGATCGAAGCCGATCTACAGCGGTTCTCAAGCATGGTGAGGATAGCCCTATGCCCATAGCCCTATGCCCATAGCCCTATGCCCTATGCCCTATGCCCTATGCCCTATGCCCGGATAGTACCTCATCTTTCTGAGAAAGGCTATACAGTTGCATTCCTTTGGAAACTGTAGATCAATTGAAAACCGCGTGAAGCGGAGCTATCCCGAGCGTGAATCGCCATCAATGATTCCCATCTCAAATCGAAAAGCTAAAACGACCTAAGCTGTCGGTGCCCTTTAAAGGCGTGACAGCTTGGCATTTAGGCAGCAGAGGGCATGGACTGCGCAAATACCACCGATTGATAGTAGCGCCGCAGTTGTGCGGTGGCGGCGGCCCAACCCCAGCGTTCGGCTTCAGAGCGAGCGTTTTGGCGCAGGGTTTCCCGTTCTTCGGGATTGGCAAACAAACGCAAGGTTGCAGTCAGAGCTCCGGCTTCGTCCGCGGGGTCAAATAAATATCCGTTAACGCCGTCGGTGACAATATCGGGAATTCCGCCGCTGCGCGCCGCCACTACGGGCGTCCCCGCAGCCATCGCTTCTAGCAGCACTAAGCCCAGGGTTTCGGTGCGGGACGGAAAAATGAAGGCATCAGCAGATGCGTAAGCAGAAGCCAATTCTTGCCCCTTGAGGTAGCCGACAAAATTGGTGGGGGTGTCGGCGAAATATTGTTCGAGGGTTTGGCGGTGCGGGCCGTCTCCCACAAGGGCGAGGCGGGCCTTGGGAATGGCGGCGAGGACTGGTTTGATCGACTCGATTTCTTTTTCGGCACCGAGGCGGCCGACGTAGAGAAGTAAGGGACTATCTGGGTTATTTTCCGAAAGGCGCGATCGCATTTCTCGACAGGCCAATTCGGGGACAAACATTTCAGTATCAACACCGCGCTGCCACAAGTCTACCCGCTCAATGCCGTGAGTTCTCAACTCCTCCACCATTGCTGTGGAGGTGCACAGATTCAATTGCGCTTGATTGTGAGCACCTTTGAGCAATTCCCAGAGCAAAGGTTCGAGCATTCCAAAACCGTAATGGTGCAAGTATTTCGGCAAATGCGTGTGGTAAGAAGCCAAAATTGGAATATTGAATTTTTTGCCGTAATATATGCCGCCCAATCCCAAAATAGCAGGATTGACAACATGAATAATATCCGGTTTAAACTGCTGTAATTGTTGGCCTATAGCCGGACTGGGAAGTGCCATTTTCAGTTCCGGGTACATGGGCAAAGGCAAACCCTCCACACCGTAAACTCGGGCGCCTTTGTATTCTGTAATTCCGTAATCTGGAGAAAAGATCAGAACTTGTTCGCCCGATCGCTGCAAATGATCTACAGTGTGAATCAGGCGAGTCACAATGCCGTCTATTTTCGGCCAAAACGTTTCAGTGAACAGAGCAATTTTCATAATAAGTTACTTAGGGAACTGATAATCCTAGCCTCAAAGAAGTGTCAGGATCGATGACAGGATATACTAGACTTGAATAAATCTTTGATGTCAGCCTGTCAACCGCAGATATAATGCAGATAAACACAGATAATTTCCAGATTTGAGAGCGCATGAATGCAATTGCTCGTCTACTGTCTCGCGGGGTGTAAGTCATTCCATCGGATGTTTTTGTACGCTTCCTCCTTCAGTTTCACCGCCGCTAATGCCGATCGAGAGGTTGTTCGGGCAAGATACAAATTCCCTGAATACCAATTGATACAATTATTCCACCTAAAAGCAATCCCACACCTTCAGCAAAGCAGTTAATTCGGTGAATTTCCTGTGCAGTTTTGGCAATTAAAATTTCTTTTTCAGTAGCAGAAGGCGATTCGCTAACTCGACGGTAATTTTGATAACTCGCCGTTAGTGTAGCCCATTCCGGTACCAAATAATAAGCAGAAACTGCACTAGCAGAAAATCCCGGTAGAACAACTAAAAGCAACAAGATGAGAATTCGACTTTTCACTGTATTTATTCCCAAACAAGCCAGTCGAAAAAACTTTAATGCGATTTTCAAATTAACCGTAGAAGAAGCAGAAGACACAAAGAAAAAGAGAAAAGATAGAGCATTTCTCTATCTGAAAAAAGTAATATATAGCTCAACACAGTTCAGCTAACACTGTTTATTGCCCGGAGATCCCCCTAAATCCCCCTTAATAAGGGGGACTTTGAGAAAAT
>JAYUGZ010001033.1:0-6513 GCA_043767465.1 Cyanobacteriota bacterium | reverse complement strand
GTGGGTTTTCAAGGCTTTGATCCCCCCTAACCCCCCTTAAGAAGGGGGGGACAAGAGTGTTCAATGTTTCGCTGGTTAAGGGAGGAATCTGTTCATTCAAAGTCTCGATTTGTGACGGAGAGATTGGACTGTTCAAAGTCCCCCTTCTTAAGGGGGATTTAGGGGGATCTAGACTTGGCTATGAACGAGAGATACCAAAACGAATCAACATATTTCATCCACCTTAATCTGCATTTATCTGCGGTTAAAATTCCGGTTCCGCAGCCAAAAGCTCGATCGCCAAATCCATCTGATCCTTCCCCCGCGCCAGAAAACCTTCGCACTCCTGCAAACACTCGACAGCCACCGCAAACTGCTCAAAAACCTCCTCTAGTGGCAATTCTCCCGATTCCACCCGATCGATAATCGCCTCAATTCGATCGACCGTTTCCTCATAATTCCAGTCAGACTGGCGCAACTTCGACTTAACCATAACATTTATTCAGCATCCAAAACTTCCACAATCTTAACCTTCAGCACACCGCGACTCAACCTCACAGTCAACTCCTCGCCCAATTCCAAACCCTCAGTTTGTCGGACAATCTTACCGTCAGCTTGCATTACCGCCGCATAACCCCTTTCCAAAACTGCCGCCGGATTTAGCGCCGCTAACTTTTCTTGCAATACTTCCAGTTTACCAGTTGCTTGCCGCAAAGTTCGCGATGTCGCAGGCAACCTTTTTAAGCGATTTTGTAACTGTTGCAAATGCTGTTCTTCCTGCTGAAATCTTGCCCGCACAACACTTGCTAAATTCAGCATTCTCTGCTTGTGATCCAAGTAAATATCTGCTAAAATTGGTACAGCTTGGGTAGCCGCCGCCGTCGGAGTATGGGCTCGTTTATCTGCTACTAAATCAGCCAGAGATTCGTCTCTTTCGTGGCCGATGCCTGTAATAATTGGGATTGTGCAATTCGCGATCGCCCTGACAACCCTCTCATCGTTAAAACAAGCCAAATCTTCCGCAGAACCGCCGCCGCGCCCTAAAATGATCACATCGGCTCTACCGTCCAATTCTACACGCGCGATCGCCTTAACAATCGCAGCAGCAGCCAAATCCCCCTGCACTCCTGTCGGCGACAGCAACACCTGCAAACCCGGATATCTTTGAGCTAGAGTGCGTTGAATATCCCCCCACGCAGCGCCAGTATCCGATGTGACTACCGCCACAATCTGCGGGTGTGCGGGAATCGCGCGCTTTCTGGCGGGATCGAAGAAACCCTCAGCTTCTAAGCGCGATCGCAATTGCTGCAACCGCAAAGCCTCCAATCCTTCCCCAGCCGGTAGCGATTGGGAAACAATCAACTTGTAATCCCCGCGAAGTTTGTAAACATCAATGCTTCCGAAAACCAGCAATTGCTCGCCTTTTACGGGCAACTTCAATAATTTCTGCCGCTGCGAATTCCACACCACGCAGTTAATAGCAGCGCTTTTGTCGGTGTCGCACAGAGTGAAAAAGCAGCCGCTAGAATGCTGCGAAACGTTTGATACCTCGCCGATCAGCCAAACCGATCGCAGGTGGCGATCGCCTTCGAGCAATTCTTTCAGGTATGATGTTAGTCCGCCCACCGATAACGTTGTGTCAGGGAAAATTGCATTCATCTAACAATTTGAGATTTGAGATTTGAGATTTAAGATTTAGGCTACTATATTTAAGGTAATTTGTGTGGGTCGATTTGGCGATCGTATATTAACTGCAAACAAACTAATGATATCAGATACAATGACTTCGATGAATATGCTGCGCCAAGAGGCTGCGGCGATCGGCATTACCGATGCTGAAGCGAGAAAATATGGCGATCTCAGACATAAAAGAACTTGGTCTTTGGCGATCGAACATCACCTCTCGATGCAAGAAGGTTTTGGCGATCGCACAGAATCCGATTCTGACAGCGCACTCAGCCACTCTCAGACTGAAGATTTGAAAGAATACAATATTCAACTGACGGCGAACCTCGGAGAATCTGGAGTCAAAATTGAGCAGCAGACACCATCTCTGGCTTCGCCACCACAGTCAGAAATGGCGAGCCTCTGCGAGGGCTTCGCTAACGGGCGATCGTACAACAATTTGGCCTCTTCTAGCGAGCAAAACCGAGGCTTTCAACAAGTAGTTCAAAACCACATTAAAGCACTGACAATTGCATCAGCATCTCGCACAATTGAGCTAAATCCACAACAGAATAATTGGGTTTGTCCTGAGTGCGGCCCAGAGGGCGAATTGAGTTGTTACCTGTGCGGCGGAGCGGGAAATCTAGACGAGATTGCAGCTATTGGGTGGACGCTAGCTTATATGGAAATGTTGGGCTGTTCTGCTCGCGAAATAGAGCCGCTCAGGAAAATTTCGCCTGCGTCGGAGACTCTGGAATTGAATTTAAAAGTTTGTGTTGCTATCAAAGAAAGTACCGAAGTTTTAGCCAGAACAGAGAAATGGGTAATCGGTAGTTGGTAATTGGTAATATCACATCATTTCCGGTTGCTGACAAACAACACGGATTCGAGTCCTTTTAAAGCAACTTCCAAATCGTCATTGATAACTTGGAAATCGAATTCGCCCGCAGCTTCAATTTCCTCTTTAGCGCGCAGCAACCGACGGGCGATCGCACTTTCAGAATCTTGACCCCGACTCCGCAGCCTGCGCTCCAATTCTTCCCAAGAAGGAGGTAAAATAAACAGTCGCAAAGCTTCAGGAAACTTATTTCTAATTTGTCTCGCCCCTTCGAGTTCAATTTCCAGGATTACCAATTTTCCCTCGCCGATTCCCTGTTTTAGAGCAAAATACGGAGTACCGTAAAAATTGCCAGCAAACTCAGCCCATTCTGCTAACTCACCAGCCTCAACCATTTCCTCAAAACGGCTGCGGCTGACAAAATAGTAGTGTTGTCCCTCAATTTCTCCCTCACGGGGCTTACGAGTTGTCACTGATACCGAAAGATGCAATTCGGGATGGCGGTTGAGGAGCGATCGCACTAGGGTGCCTTTCCCCACACCGCTAGGCCCCGTCAGAACAATTAATTTACCGGATTTCATTTTTAGAATACAAGCGTGTCACAATTCAAGTTTTCGCTTACTCTATACTGTAAGTGCTCAAATTGCAACTGACAAACGTCAATCATCCCGACCTTGACCGTCTTTGCCGATCGCAAAACGATTAGCAACCGTTTCCGGCTGAATCGCCGAGAGGATGACATGACTCGAATCTGTAATAATTACCGCCCTCGTGCGACGCCCGTAGGTAGCATCAACCAGTTGTCCGCGTTCCCGCGCATCAGTAATTATACGCTTAATTGGCGCTGACTCGGGACTGACAATCGCAATCACTCGGTTAGCCGACACAATGTTACCAAAACCGATATTAATTAATTGAATATCCATGAATATCTCAATGTATAGGTGAACGAGTAAATATCAATTCTTACTTATTATCATATATACAGCAATTTTATGTGACAATTGTAAAATTATTCATCACTAAATCTTTTAGTTTTTACCTGCATCTTTTTTGGCTTTTGATACCGAGTCCGCCCGTCTTTATCAAAAATTTAAAAAAGTAACACTTTTGACCACTGTATATTAAAGATTCGGTAAAATCCTCGATTCCTAGTTGCGAATAAAAGCATTAGCTGTATGGACACAAAAGCCTGTAAATGTTGCGAAATATAAAGTTAATTTCAGCTTGAGGGAAAGTTAAGTATTATCACTGAGAAATTACAGCAAATATTTGCGAAAGGCAGTTTATACTGACAGTATGAATACCGATGCTGCTTTGATGAGCCTTCAACCTAACCTAAAAGCTGCGGTTGATTACCTACGGGATAGCTACGCGGCGCGTACATCATCCTCAATTTTCCACAGAAAGAAACATTGGGGAGAAAGTGTAAAACTACAGATGTTTCTTGCATGATGTTCTACAATTAGTACAGCCTGTCACTTGATGGCGGATCTGAATATAATTTCAGTCAACCGTAAAATTCATTTTGGCAAACATTGCATAGCAACTACACGCATTACTGTACAAAGTGTTCTCGAATTGCTGGCTGAGGGACTTTCATTTGAAGAGATTATTCGAGAGTATTATCCAGATTTGCAGGTAGAGAATATTTGTCGGTGCGGTACGCTTAAATTATCGTTGAGGCAATTCACACTACCGAAAAGACGGTGAATCAGGCTCATTCAACTCTACAAAAGCTACTTTTACGCACGCACAAACATCTTTCCAATCACGCTTTTGGCTACTTAGTCTCGTGTTTCTCGCTTTCAGGGAAAAGCATAGATGCGTACTGTAAAGAGAAGGTTGTTATATCGGTTCGATCGTCCTCAGTCCAAGTATCGCTTCGATCGATAACCGAGACATTTTTCTCAACTAAATCGTTAAGTATAAGATTTGCCAAGCGCAAACGCTCCGTCAGCGACAGATTGCGGACAACTTCAGTATAAATTTCTTGAGCAGTGGTTGACATAGTAAAACCTCCTGTCCCTTATCTTAACCTGAATCAGCCGTTTTGTGCAGCGAGGCGAAGTAAATTCAACAAAAAACCGGGATTAATCCAGATAAATTTACCCGCATTAATCCTCAGTTATTCCACAGTTGATTAAGCCGCAACTAAACCGCTGTGTTTCAACAAAGCTTTAGTGCTGGGTTCGCGTCCCCGGAAAGTTTTAAACACTTCCATCGGGTGCAAACTGCCGCCCAATCCTAACACTGTATCCCGGAAGCGTTTACCTGTAGATGCGATCGCACTTTCATCTTCCAAACCCGCCTCCTCAAACGCCGCAAAAGCATCAGCGCTCAGCACTTCAGCCCATTTATAACTGTAATAACCCGCCGCATAGCCGCCCGCAAAAATGTGTCCGAAAGCGCACAAAAATGCGTCTCCTTCCAGAGGGGGCAAAACAGTCGTAGTTTTAGCAATGCGCTTGCGGACATCCGCCACAGTTTCGCTGCCGCCCGACTGATAGCGGTGGTGCAATTCGATGTCAACACTGCTAAGATGTACTTGTCTGAGCATGACACTGCCGCTCATGTAGTGGCGCGCTGCTAACAGCTTTTGGTAATAGTGTTCCGGCAAAGTTTCCCCGGTTTGGTAATGCTTAGCCATCCCGAATAACGTCGCGCGATCGTAACACCAATTCTCCATAAATTGACTGGGCAATTCGACGGCATCCCACTCAACATTATTGATGCCAGAAGCCCCCGGATAGTCTACCGTTGTCAGCATATGCTGCAAACCGTGACCGAATTCGTGAAACAAAGTTTCTACTTCCAAGAAAGTCATTAAACTCGGTTTGCCGTCAACCGGAGGACTTTGGTTGCACACCAAATACGCCACAGGTAAGCGCGTTGTTGTTTTTCCTGCTTCCACAAACTTAGCGCGCACTACACACTCGTCCATCCAAGCACCGCCGCGCTTTTCTTCCGGGCGACTGTAAGCGTCTAGATAGAAATTGGCGATCGCATTTCCGGCTTCATCATCTATTCTAAAATAGCGCACATCTTTGTGCCAGACAGGAGATTGACCGTCCGCCGCCGTTACTGTCACGCCGAACAGCCGCTTAACTAATCCAAATAATCCGTCCAATACCTGTGGCAAAGCAAAATAAGGACGCAATTCTTCGGCACTAAAAGCAAACTTTTCTTCGCGCTGGCGTTCCGACCAAAAACCAATATCCCAGTGCTTCAAATCCGCAGCTTCCGGCGCGCCTTTGGCTGCCGCAAAAGCTTTCAAGTCTGCTAAATCTTTGACAGCAGCACTGTAACTAGCTAAGCGCAATTCTTCTAACAAAGCTTCCACTGCTGTAACGTCGGGAGCCATTTTGCTCGCCAAGCTCAATTCGGCATAACTGCTAAATCCAAGTAAAGCTGCTTTTTCCTGGCGCAGTGCTAAAATGCGATCGGTCAAAGGCCAGTTATTCAATTCTCCGCTACTTGCTCTGCCGATCAAAGCTTTGTACAACTTTTCGCGCAACTCCCGACGGGTACTGTGCTGCATGAAAGGGCCGTAACTCGGAAAGTCTAAAGTAATCCGCCAAGGGCCATTTTCGGCATCCGCATTTTCTGCACCCGCAGCGCGAGCGGCTTGAGCTGCTAAACTCAACAAACTCGGCGGTAAACCGTCAATTTCGTCTTTGTTTGTCAGCGTGATACTGAAAGCTTTGGTAGCGTCGAGGACGTGATTGGAAAATTGGGTAGTAATTTCGGCCATTTCTAATTGAATGGCATTAAAACGCTCTTTTTGCTCGCCTTCTAAACCGACGCCCGAGAGTTGAGCATCTCGGAGAGCGGCTTCGACAATTCGCTGTTGAGCTGACTCTAAGCTGTCCCAATTTTCGATCGCCCGCAGCGCTTTAAAAGCTTGATAAAGCGGTTTGCTTTGACTGAGCTTGCTCCAAAATTTTACTACTTCCGGCTGTACTGTTTCGTGGGCCGATCGCAATTCCGGGCTATTTTTCACCCCCATCAAATGTCCGACAATGCTCCAG
>JAYUGZ010001032.1:0-6518 GCA_043767465.1 Cyanobacteriota bacterium | reverse complement strand
TGTTCGGATGATGTCTCTATTATTAACGGTATCGTTAAGGTTTGTAAAGGGGTGTAGCGACAGTAGAACTGATGAGAGTCATCAGGAAAGCTGATGAGGGTAAGGGCGAGGCGAAAACACATCACAGGGCGATCGCGGTGCACCTTACCCCTAACGAACGGGAGCGATCGGAGGGGGAGAAACTGGAGAAAGTGGCTCGATCGGCAGTGGAGGAGTCGGAGTGCGAGCTGGTGCAGAACTGAACTGTTGTAGTTGCTGCGGGGTGAGCGATCGCAAAATTCTCAGTCCGAGAGTGTTTCGGGAGATGTCCACAGCGTAGTTCGGCTCTAAATACGGGCGGAAATTTGATTTGTTGTTCAAATAGCTTTCCATGAAAGCTAGGCTGAGTCCGTTGACGTAACGGCGGGCTAAAGCTGGTTCGGGGCCGATCGCCTCTGCTGGTGGGAGAAAGAGGGTTTGAGGGGATTGCTCGATCGTGGAAAAGTGAGTCCCCTTGTTCATCAGTACCAGATATTTGTTGGGCGATGTCAGCCAAGTGAACGGTTGAATTTGTTCCAGCAAAGCGGGGGCGACGGTATCGGCGGTGCCTGCGATTACCATGACTGGGATTTTGATTTGGCTGAGGTTTGTTTCTCCCAGAATGCTGCTGGCGATCGGGTTGATGGCGATCGCAGCTTTGATGCGCGGATCGCTGAAATTGTACTGGTTGCGATCTAGGCTGCGGGCGCGGCACTGCAATAGCAGTGAGAGGTTCCAAGTTTCGTTTTCCAGCTTGCAGTCTTTGTCTAGCTGTGCAAAGTTAATCCCCGCTCCGGCTAATGTTAAAGCTGTATAGCCACCGAAAGATTGGCCGATGATGCCGACTCGCTGCAAGTCTAGCTGCCCTTTGTACGCCGGATCGGTTGTCGAAAGTTGGGTTAAATAATCGAGCAGGTCTTTGATGTCGAGGGGGCGGTTGACAAATTCGGCTGGTTCTGATAATTCGCTGGCTCTGCCTGTTACTAAGTCTTGGATTTGTTGGGCGTTGCTGCCGGGATGTTCGGGGACGGCGACGGCAAAGCCGTAGGAGGCTAGGTGTTTGGCTAAATACTCGAAGGAGATGCGGTCGGAACCTAAACCGTGGGAAATTACTACTACTGGGGCCGGTCGCGGGCTGCCCTGTGGCAGGTAAATGTCCATGTCAAAGGTGCGATCGCGATTGGGACTCGTCAGAGTTACCGATGATTTTTTCCAAGTGTAGGGGCCCGGTAGCTGGGGCCCCAACAGTTCGGCTGGCGGTATCCCTGGCTCCTCGGCTGCTTGTGTTTCCGACAATTGGGTAACTCCGGCGATCGTCCGATTGGAACGGTTGATCAGCGATGTCAGCTCGTTGGCGATACCCAAGCCGCGGGAGATGTCTATTCTGATGCCGTAAGTGGGGAATTTTTGCAGCACGTTGAGAATTGTCAGCCCTTCTGGATCTGAGGCTGCTAAAATCAGGGCGGCGCGGATCGCATAAAATCCGGGCTGCCGAGCTTTGGTTTGAATCACTCGCCCCAAGCGTTCCAGCAGCACTTCTCCTTGCGGCGTGTAAAGGAATTGGGCGATCGTCACGTGGCTGATTTCAGCTCTGGCTTGCAGGGCGCTGCGAATCTCCGCTAGCTGAGATTTTTTGGCGTACTGAGCGAAGCCGTCCAAGTTTGAGTCTATTTTGCCTTCTTTGGCGAAGAGTGCCAGGGATTCGATCGGCACTGATACTTCGAGCGGCCCGTAAGTTACGTAGATGCGATCGGCTCCCAAAGCCGGTGCGGCGGTGCAAACAGCCGTGAATGCAAACCATCCTAGGTATTTTGGGGCGAAGGGCCGCCGAGTGCCAAGGGCAGCAGTCGAGAGACTCGGAAACAGACAGTTCATAACTTTCACACCTAGGACTTCTAATTAATTAGTCGGTGAAACGATGTCAATTGTTTCACCAATATTTAATACCAAAAAATCGATCTGTTGATTCGGAAATTAGGTTATCGTGGGAAGCATAGCCTGAGAGTAATTTTCTGACCCCAGAAAACTAGCTGAACTTTAAAATTCAACGCACGCGGGGTCAAACCTACGGTGCCCATTGATTATTTTTTCAGCTATGCGAGATATTTTCGATCGAGTTTGTAACTACAGTCTGAGTGAGAGAATTAATCATGTTCAATGCAACTGCTATCCTGATTGACGCTTTTGTGCAAGAGCTCCAGGCCGGCTACCGCCGCACCTACGGCAAGTACAAGCCTGATTACCCTGAAATTATCGCCTGGGCGGGGACTATGGCTCTGGAAAATATCGCTAACTGCGATGCTCTTTACCACAACGTGGAACACACCATGCTGGTGGCCTTGGTGGGACAAGAAATTCTCCGGGGCAAGCATATTCGCGAAGGGGGAGTGTCTCCAGAAGATTGGCTGCACTACCTGATCTCGCTGCTGTGCCACGATATCGGCTACGTGAAAGGTGTTTGCCGCCAAGACCAAGAAGCTGTGGGACTCTACGCTACGGGTATTGATGGGGGCATGGTTTCTGTGGCGATCGGCGCCACTTCTGCCAGTTTAACTCCTTACCATGTCGATCGAGGAAAACTCGTAATTGACGAACGCTTCGGCGGCCACACCTTAATTGACGCCGAACAAATCAAACGCAATATTGAGTTGACACGCTTCCCCGTTCCTGCTAGCGAAACTCATCAAGACAGAAACAATTATTCTGGCCTCGCCAGGGCCGCCGATTTAATCGGTCAGTTGAGTGACCCCAATTACCTGCGCAAAATCAGTGCTTTGTTCTACGAATTTGAGGAAGTCGGCACTAATAAAATCTTGGGTTACAAGTCTCCGGGAGATTTGCGACAAAATTACGCCAAGTTTTATTGGAACGGAGTTTTTCCCTATATTCCAGCAGCTTTGAACTACTTGGAATTGACCCAGGGAGGCAAACAAATTATTGCTAACCTCTACGCTAACGTGTTTCAGGTAGAACACGCTGAACCACTCGCTTTCAACAAGGCGAACGCTCAAGAATTGACCAAAGTCCGCGCCAATGGTAACTTGAATAGCGAAAAAAACAGCGATAATCTTCAAGCTTCTATGTCCGGAGATAACAAGAAGTTTAGCGAGTTTGCTGACCTGAATTTGTGAGGAATTTTACCCAAAATTTAGCAGCTATAAAAGCGAGTCATAATTAGGATATTTTTTGATTTTCTAGTTTTTGACTACTTTTTTTGAGTTAAAATTGAGATAGATCATCTAATATCATATCCCGTAAAACAACCGTTATAATGTTCGTAGTGAGGATTTCAGTCCTCAAAAAATCCTGAGTACTGAAATCCTCACTACGAACCAATTTTATTGTGTGGTTCGCTGGGACATAAGAGCCAATGTAAAAACTCAAATCTCAAATCGATATGGCAGCAGAGATTCAGCAAATTCAACAATTGAGGCAGCAGCTACAGGCAGCTAGCTATGCTTATTATGTTCTTGATGCGCCGATGATGGCTGATGAGGTGTACGATCGCCTTTATCGCCAGTTGCAAGAACTAGAATCAGCTCATCCTGAGTTAATTACTGCGGAAAGTCCGACTCAGCGCGTGGGAGAAAAGCCTGCTACTCAGTTTTTTAGCGTCAAGCACAATATTCCTCTCTACAGTTTGGAAAATGCTTTTAATTTTGAAGAATTGACCAAATGGCAGGAACGCTGGCAGCGAAATGCACCCCCCCTAACCCCCCCTTATCAAGGGGGAAATGCACCCCCCCTAACCCCCCCTTATCAAGGGGGGGGACAAGATGGAATTGCACATCCACCTAGCAATGACGAAAACAGTGAAATTACTCCCCCCGTGGTAGGGGCGGTGCCCCCGTGCCCGCCCTGGCTGGAGGGGGTTTCCTATGTTTGCGAGTTAAAAATTGATGGTTCTGCTTTAGCCTTAACCTATGAAAATGGGGTTTTAGTTCGCGGTGCGACGCGGGGAGATGGCATTGCTGGAGAGGAAATCACTCAAAATGTCAAGACAATTCGCTCGATTCCTTTAAAACTCAATTTAGATAATCCACCGCCGATTGTGGAAGTGCGGGGAGAGGCTTTTTTGTCCTTAGCTGTGTTTGAGGAAATTAATCGGGAACGGGAAAAAGCGGGGGAACAATTGTTTGCTAATCCTCGCAATGCGGCGGCGGGTACGCTGCGACAGTTGGATTCTAAAATTGTGGATAAGCGAAAGTTAGATTTCTTTGCTTATACTCTGTATTTTGAAGAACCCGTAGGGGCGGTGCCCCCGTGCCCGCCCGGGAACGAGGGGAATACGCAGTGGGAATCGTTGGAATTGTTGCGAAGAATGGGGTTTAAGGTGAATCCCAATCGCAAAATTTGCTATTCGTTGGATGAGGTGCGGGAGTATTATGAATATTGGGATACTGAACGGCGGAATTTGCCTTACATGACGGATGGGGTTGTTGTTAAGATTAATTCGGTTGCGTTGCAGCGACAGTTGGGTTTTACTCAAAGATTTCCGCGTTGGGCGATCGCACTTAAGTATCCAGCGGCCGAAGTCCCTACAATTGTACAAGCAATCACCGTACAAGTAGGGAGAACTGGCGCTCTAACTCCTGTAGCCGAACTGAAACCGGTGCAGTTGGCTGGAACCACGGTTTCGCGGGCTTCTCTCCACAATAGCTCACGACTTTCCGAACTTAACCTCCACATCGGCGATACTGTAATTGTCAGAAAAGCTGGAGAGATTATACCAGAAGTTGTGCGAGTTTTGCCGGAACTTCGCCCCGAAAATGCTCAACTTTTCCAAATGCCTAGCTGCTGTCCCGAATGCGCACAGCCTGTGGTTCGGGAAAAGGGGGAGGCTGTGACTCGCTGCATCAATACCTCTTGTCCGGCGATTTTGAGGGGTTCGCTGATTCATTTTTGCAGCCGGGATGCTCTGGATATTAACGGTGTTGGGGAAAAGTTGGTGCAGCAGATGGTTGATAGCAATCTGCTCAATTCTGCGGCAGATTTGTTCGATTTGACTGCGGAAAGGTTGATGAATTTGGAGCGCATGGGTAACAAGTTAGCAGAAAAGTTGGTAAGTGCGATCGCCCAATCGAAAAATCAAGCTTATTCGCGCGTACTTTACGGCTTGGGTATCCGCCATGTCGGCAGTGTCAACGCTCAATTGCTGACAGACAGGTTTGCCAATGTGGAAGAGTTAGCAGCAGTATCGGCGGCAGCGATTGAAGGTGTTTACGGCATCGGGCCGGAAATTGCGCAGTCGGTTTATCAGTGGTTTCGAGTTCCGGCAAATCAAAGTTTAATCGCACGGTTGAAAACTGCGGGATTGCAATTGCAGTCAGAAGTTAAAAGTCAGAATTCCGGCGACCAGAATTTACAATTTGTTGGCAAAACTTTTGTGCTTACGGGAACTTTGCCGACTCTGAAACGAGATGAAGCTAAAGATTTGATCCAAAAAGCGGGAGGGAAAGTCTCAAGTTCTGTGAGTGCTAAAACTGATTATGTGGTTGTGGGTGAAGATGCAGGTTCTAAGTTAGAAAAAGCTCAATCTTTGGGAATCGAGATACTTTCTGAGGCTGATTTATTGGAACTTTTGGCAGGTTGAAACTTGATGGTTTTTAGTAAGGTGTAGCTATCAGCAATGTTCGATGGTTCGGACTTGGGTTCTCTGAATTTATGAGGACCCAAGTCCGAACCATCGAACCTGTTTAGTGTTCGATGGTTCGGATTTGGCTGCTCTGATTTTTATGCGGACCCAAGTCCTCACTACGAACCTGTTTGACAAATTGCGCAATACCTCAAAAGGTATAGAAATCGCGGTGCACTTCCTCAACATACATACTTCGCTCGCCGGAATGCCCGAATCGGTTGTCGGCACAGGCTAGTTTTGCTAAAATTTAATAGGGTTTGCAGTTGCGCGCGATCGCACAATACCAGCCCAGGCAAGTCCCAGCAATCAGAGGAGATACGTAATGTCGGAAATCCCAGAACAAACACAAACAAATTTATCGGCTCCAGAAACAAGTTCCGAAAGCTCTATTTCTTGGACAGAAAATGTAAAAATTAGCTTGGGAAACATCCTGAGCAGTTGGAAAATTAAAGCAGGATTAGGAGTTGCTGTACTCTTGGGAGTGTTAGTGCTGTCGTTTTTCTGGCAGCACATGATTGCAGTTGTAGGTATGAACAGTTGGGCGAGTCGATCTGGTGCTAGAGCGATCGAATGTATGGTAAGAGATACTGATAACGACCACTATGTAAGTTGCAGCGCTCTCCTCGACCAGCAAATTGTCCCTCTCCAATGCAGTTCTAGTTTGTTCAACATCGGTTGTCGCGTCACTTATGGAACCGGAGCACCTAACGTGAAACAGGGAGGGCCAAGAGGTTCTGCTTCTTGATAATTTTTGAGTGGCTTGGTAATCGGAAAAATATGATTCTGATGGCAAGAATAAATGGGAGAGCATCTGATTTTTTCAAAAAGCATTTTTTATGGTAGTGCTGTCCCCGCTCGCGAG
>JAYUGZ010001031.1:0-6542 GCA_043767465.1 Cyanobacteriota bacterium | reverse complement strand
CCGCGCACGGCTTTTCAAGCTGAGGAATTGGATTTTTTGCTCTCAGATTTGGGACAACAGCTAGATTGGGCGATTTGGTTGAAGGTTCCGACTGAGGTGTTGTTGAGTCGATCAATCGAGCGAGCGCGATCGGATGATAGTCCAGAAATTTTGCAACGCCGGCTCGATTTATACGAGGAGCAAACTCTCCCAATTTTAGATTATTATGAGTATCGCAACAAACTATTAACTATTAATGGCGATCAACCACCAGAACAAGTGCAGCAGGATATTCTTAAAGTTGTTAATAGTTAGTTGTTAATAGTTGGCATTTGGCAGTCGGTAGTAGCCGTTATTTGTTGATTATTCCCAATAACGAATAACAAATAACAAATAACAAATAACAAATAACAAATAACAAATAACAAACAACCAATAACAAATAACAAATAAATTATGTCCATAAAACGTGCCGATGGCAGACAGCCAAATCAACTTCGTCCGATTAGTTTCGATCGCGAATTCAACAAATTTGCCAGCGGTTCGGTGCTCGCAAAAAGCGGCGATACTCAGGTACTTTGCAGCGTTACGATTAAGCCGGGAGTGCCTAGGTTTCTGGAGAATACCGGAAAAGGTTGGCTGACTGCGGAGTACCGGATGTTACCAGGCTCTACACCGCAGCGGCAAGAGCGGGAATTTATGAAATTATCGGGGCGCACTCAAGAAATTCAGCGGTTGATTGGCCGGAGTTTGCGATCGTGCTTGGATATGCAACTTTTGGGGGAACGGACGATTCTGGTGGATGCGGATGTTTTGCAAGCGGATGCAGGGACTCGCACGACTTCTATTAATGGCGCGTTTGTGGCTGTGGCTGATGCTTTGAATAAGTTGGTGCAAAAAGGTGATTTAGTGCGATCGCCCTTAATTCGCCAAGTGGCGGCCGTGTCTGTGGGACTTTTGGAAGGCGAGCTGTTTTTAGATTTGAATTATGTGGAAGATGTGGCGGCGGAAATTGATTGTAATGTGGTAATGAATGGGGATTTGAATATCATTGAAATTCAGGGAACTGCGGAAGAAGGAAGTTTTAGTCGGAGTCAGTTGAATCAAATTTTGGATTTGGCAGAAACCGGGATTCAGGAGTTGTTGGAGGCTCAGCGGCAAGCTTTGGTTGAGTAGTAATTAGTCAGCAGTCATTAGTCTATTTTCAGCCACTAGCAAGGGATGAGAACAAATATGCAGAATAATCCTAGCCCTTCAGAATCGGTAAAACAAGTCATTTCTAATCATTGGTCATTTCTGGCTGAGGCGACGTTTGAACCGACAGCGCAAGGTTCAAGTCAGGCAACCTATGTTGTTTACACACCAGACAATCAGTTTGTTTTGAAACTTTACGCAGCAACCACTGAAACTGTCCAGATTCAATACGAACATTCATTGCTCACCTTCTTGCAATCCACTGATTTCTCTTTTGCGATTCCAGTACCAATCCGTACTACTTCTGGTGAGACTTTCATTGCAGTTGAAGCTGACGGTCGATCGCTCAACGCTGCTTTATTTCCTCGGATAGTCGGACAAGCTATGGATCGGCAAAACCTTGACCAAATTCAATCGGCTGGCTTTGCCTTAGCGAATTTGCATCATCAGCTTGCCAAGTTTGATCCGCAGGGTAAGTTCGCAAAATTGCCGTTTTGGGGAGCGTTAGATCGGATTCATCCACAAGTGAGCGATCCCTTAACTGTTGTGCAAATTTTGAGTCTAGGATTGGAAGAACAGGAGCGCTTTAGTCAACTGTTGAGTGAGGCGATCGAAGCCGCCCCTCATCTCTACGCAACGCTCCCTATCCAAACCATTCATGCGGATTACATTACACCGAATATTCTTGTTGAAAACGATCGCGTCGTTGGGATTTTAGATTTTGAGTTCGCCACGCGCGATTTGCGGCTGTTGGATTATCTCAGTAGCTTGGATCAGTTTGCGTCCTTTCCCTGGAAGGACGCTCGATTCGAGGAGATTGTGCGAGCCTTCAGTACGGGTTATTGAGCCTGTTCTTCCCTGACTGTGGCAGAAATGAAGGCTGCAATTGCAGTATGGAAGTTGGAACGCGCCAGTTCGCTCGTCTATTGGACAGGGTGGTTGCTTGAAGGGAAGGGAAATCGTCAGCAAATAGTAGATGCAGTTATGGAGACCCTGAGATTTGAAACGTGGCTCGAATCAAATCAAAGGAGACTGCTGGATGCGCTGGGTATCGCCTAATTTTCATTCAGTATTAGTTAGAATGTTGTCGATCGCGGCAGAACAACTTACTCTAGTTTACTGCTTGTGCTATATTGAGTAAAAATCTTTGTAATCACCAATTGCTAAGATAATGCAAGCTGAAAAAATCTCAATTTCCCTATCACAATCGCTACTACAGTTCATTGAAAGCTACAAAATTGCTAAAGGATGTAAATCGCCCTCCCAGGTAATAGAAGTAGCTTTGGAATTGTTGCGGAATCAAGAACTAGAATCTGCTTACCGACAAGCATCTAGTGAAGTAGACTCTGCTTGGGATTTAACAGTTGCCGATGGATTAACAGATTAAACGTGGTGAAATTTACTACGCTAATCTCAGTCCTACAGTTGGTTCTGAGATCGATAAACGCCGTCCCGTATTGGTAGTGAGCAATGACGCTAATAACCGTGCTGCTAATACAGCTACAATTCTACCAATTACCTCGAATATAACCCGTGTCTACCCTTTCGAGGTGTTACTAAATCCAGAGGATAGCGGTTTATCCAAACCTTCTAAAGTGCAAGCACAGCAAGTACGGACAATTTCTAAACAGCGAATTACCAGCGATGTAGTGGGAAGTTTGAGTGAGGAAATTATGCAGTTAGTAAATGCAGCTCTCAAACTGCATTTAGATGTCGATTGATAGGGATATATCCGCGTGCATTTGCGGTTAAAATAGCCCGCGTCAGGGTGGCTGTCATGGCTACCTGCTTGTTTTTTAGCTTGTTTATGACATCTTAGCAAAACTTGGTTTATTTATACCACCAAATAAAGTTTTCTTAGTCCGCGAAGGCGGACTTTGTTTGTATAGAAGCGAATTCCATTCGCCCTTTCTCTTATTTCTTTCTTAGTCCGCGGAGGCGGACATTGTTTGTGTAGCCGCGAATTCCATTCGCCGGGTATTAGATATATTCAATAATTCTTGTGGAACAGGCCTCTTGCTTGTTCCATACTTTTTAGGAGATATCTATTCGCCCTTTCTTTGTGTTTATTTACAAAACTTGCCTGGGGGCGATCGGAATTTCAATAATAAACTCCGTACCCTCTCCAGGTGCAGAAACACAAGTCAAACTCCCACCATGAGAACTAACAACGATCGAGTGCGAAATAGATAGTCCCAAACCAGTGCCAGAACCCACTGGTTTAGTTGTAAAAAACGGGTCAAATATCTTGTGTACCACCTCAGTGCTCATCCCAGAGCCGTTGTCAGCCATTCTAACGATCGCAGTATTCCTGTCTGTCACCTCCGTTGCGATCGTAATAGTAGGATTATTTTGAGGTTGAGACGGACAATCCCTCGCCAATAGCAGCGCATCAATTGCATTTGTCAAAACATTCATAAATACCTGATTCAACTGCGACGCATAACAAGTAATTAGCGGTAGCTTGCTGTAATTTTTAATCACCTCAATACCCAAACGCCCGCCCTCTTTCCTCAGGCGCGGTTGCAGCAGCATCACCGTACTGTCGATACCTTCATGGATATCAACCGACTTCATTTGCGCTTCGTCGAGGCGCGAGAAATTCCGCAAGCTCAACACAATATCCCGGATTCTTTCCGCTCCCACTTTCATTGAATCCAGCAATTTTTGCAAATCGCCAATTAAAAATTCCAGTTCAATTGTTTCTATTTCATCTATAATTTCATCAGCAGGTTCGGGATAGTGCTGCTGGTAAAGCTCAATCAATTTCAGCAAATCTTTAACGTATTCGCTGGCAGGATTGAGATTGCCGTAGATAAAACTTACAGGATTATTAATTTCGTGAGCTACACCAGCAACCATTTGCCCCAAGCTCGACATTTTTTCCGTTTGAATTAATTGAGCTTGAGTTAGTTTTAGCTCGCGCAAAGTTTGCTCTAAACGTTCGTTCTTTTCATTCAACTCCTGCGTCCGCTCTTGCACTTTCTGCTCCACCGAATTGTAAAGCAGAGCATTATCCAAAGAAATAGCAACTTGGGAAGAAAGCAGCCTTAAAACTTCCAATCTGTGGGCATTAAACGCCCCTATAGTTAAATTGTTTTCTAAATAAAGAATGCCGATGAGTTTGCCTTGATTGACGATAGGCGTACACAAAAGAGATTTGAGCTGGTGTTTGGCTACGTAAGGATCGGCCGTAAATCGCCCCTCAGCCGCCGCATTGCTCAACACCAAGTCCGAGCGAGTTCTTTCTACATAATTGATCGCCGTCACTGGCAAATCCTGACATTCTTCCACAGGCGTAAACTGTAGTACCGCTACATCTTCAGCAACTATTGATGCTTTCGCTGAAATCAACAGTTTTCCATCTCTCAGCAAGATTAAAAAACCGGATTGTGCGCCCGCGTTTTCCAGCGATATCCTCATCAAAGAAGCCAGCAGCTTGTCTAGAACAATTTCGCTGGAAATCGCTAGGGATGCTTTCATTACAGTTGCTAAATCCAGCACTCTCGCATCGCTGCCAGTAGAAGTATGAATAGTTGTTGTAGTTTGATTGTTGTGAAAACTTCCGTTGAGAGGCGTCATTTCCCGCAACTGCGGATACTTCTGTTCTAAATCTTGAACTTTGCGGACTGCTCCCCAGCGCAAGTAGCACGAGTGAGCTTCACGCAAGTGGATTTTGGCATATTGATATTTGCCTTTACTCAACCAAAACTTGGCTGCTAGTTCATTAGCCAGCGCTTCATTTTGGACAAACTCATTGTCTTGGGCTAAATTTATAGAAAAATCGTACAACTCTACAGCTTCTGAGTCTTTCTTGGAAATTCTCGCTATTTCTGCTTGTACTAAAAGGTACTTGTGCAGAAAATTTTCGGCACAGTTGTCTGCCCAAATTTTCATCTGTTTTTGATTGGATTCTAACTTTTCCAAGTATTCCTTTTGTTTCTCTTCTGAAACATTGGGAAAAACAGCCGCTAAAACTAGAGAAAAGAAAAAGTTCCATTCGGTAGCCGGTATCGCTCCGGTAATAAAAGATAGCTGCTTTTCTACTTCCAAAGCTAGTTGCAGCGCTTCGTTGAAGTTGCCGTACCAGTACATTACCTGGCATTTGCGAATCTGATAAAGACAGAGCGAGTACAAATTTTGATGCTCTTGACAGTTGTGTACGTATTCAGCTTCGGTGATATCTTCGCTTTCAAATACAAATTTTTCCGGAGTGAGTTGGCTCAAGTTGCGCAGGATTAACTCTACTCCTAATAATGTATCGGTTACGAGCTGGTTTTTGGTTTTTTGGCTGAACTGCAAATACCTGCTCGTGTCTGCCAGAATTAAGGAGATTTCTTTGCCTTGAAAAAAGTAATTGGCTATGCGGTTGGACAAAATATAACCCGCATATTCTAAATCTCCTGATTCTAAAGCTGCTTGATATCCTTCATTGCTGATCGCGTGGGAATCTTTAATATGGTTGAACCAGTAGTAAAAAATACTGACCAGTGACGAACAAGCTCTGCACTTCAAGCCGATATTTCCCGACTTTTCGCTCAAATTCAGCGACAGCATGGCAAATTGATAAGCTGCTTTATAATCTCCCGAAACAGCGTTTAAGAACATACCGTAGCCCGCGTAGCAGAGAGATGCTTCGGGAACTAAACCGTATGTGAGAGAAAGATTGACTCCTTTTAATACGCTGACTTTCCACAATTCTGGATTGCTGAGGTAAGCCGATGTGAGAAAGTTTGTGATTAATTTGACGGCAACTTTTTTATCAGGCACTGTCATTTCCGGGGCGTCAATCAAGGAAGCTATTTCTCTACCGGCTAAGATGTTTTTGGCTGCTGCAAATTCTTCGGATATGACTGTTTGCAGCCCGTCTAGCGGCAAGTCAATTCCCAGCAAGTTCAAAGCTTTGATTCCGGCTTTAACGGCTTCTTCGTACTTTGCACGCAAGGTATACTGTACGATCAGCAGGTTGTAGATTTCTACTTTTTCTAAGGCCGATCGCGCTTTTTGCAAAGTTATGTTGATAAATTCTTCTGAATGCTCGAAATAACCGTTTAAATACTCAACATTTGCCCGCTCCATGTGCAGGGCAAAGGCTAAGTCGTAGTGGAAATCCCAAATATCGGCGCTCAAACCGTCCATACCTGCGGTTAAATACTGCAAGGCAGCAACATAAGCAGTGGCATCTTTGGCTCTGCGGGCGGCGTCTAAATTCAGTGTTGCCAGTTCAATTAATTCTCGCTCGTCTCGAATTAGCGATCGCGCGACATTCAAGTGATCGACTAATTCAAAAATTCTGTCAGCGCGATACTCAGCCGGAGTGTTTTCCAGGATTTGCCGGCCGATTTTCAGGTGAACATCTTTCTTTTGCG
>JAYUGZ010001030.1:0-6544 GCA_043767465.1 Cyanobacteriota bacterium | reverse complement strand
TCATCACCAAGAAAATGGGTTTGAAGCCCCGTCCTTCTAGGACGGCTTTTTTTCCACTAGGTTTCTATTGGATTTCCTAATTCTAACATTTCTATCTCTAATCTCAAAACTAGATTCTTCAACCCAAATATCTAGACATTTCTTCATAAATTATCCCCGGTTTTCTTGTACAATAATATTACAGGAGGATGAAGCAATGTTTGGCTGCCAACAGATTTTAATTAAATCAGATAGAAACACTCAAGCAACTCTTGAATATCTTTGTTGTGAGTCGGCAAAGCTGTCTAATTGCGGCATTTACTACTCTCGCCAGTTATATTTCAAAACTGGCAGAATTCCCAATCGTGCAGAGTTACACAAGGTTTTGGGAACCGAGAATCAGAATTTGCATTACAAGGCGTTCTATTCGGATACAGCCCAGCAAATTCTAACGGGGGTGGCAGAGTCTTTCAAATCTTTCTTGGGGCTTCTCAAAGGCGTTAAGAATGGAACGGTAACACAACGTCCCAAGCTACCAGGATACCGCCAGAGCGGAATGGCAGTTGTGACATTTACGGGACGGTCTGTAAGGTTCAAGAATGGAATGCTCAGGTTTCCACTTGGAAGTAAGGTAAAAGCGTGGTTTGGTTTAGATGCTTTTTTTCTGCCAATGCCCTCAAATCTTGATTTCAAGGCTATTCGAGAATATCGAATTCTTCCCCGAAATGGTTGCTTCTATTTGGAGTTTCTCTACAAAACTGCTGACATTCAATCAAATGTAGACTCTACTAAATGCCTAGCAATCGACCACGGAATAGATAATTGGCTGAGCTGTGTAAGCAATGCAGGCACTAGCTTTATCATTGATGGTAAGCACCTTAAATCACTCAATCAGGGATACAACAAGCGGGTTGCTTTTCTCATGTCCGGTCAAGCTAACGGTTATTGGTCTAAACGGCTTGCAGGTTTAACTGAAAAACGTAATCGCCAAATGCGTGATGCCGTTAATAAAGCTGCCAGAAAAGTAATTCAGCACTGCTTGACCAACCAAATCGGTACGGTTGTTTTCGGCTGGAATAAGGGACAGAAAGAGTGTGCCAATATGGGGAAAAAGACCAACCAAAAGTTTGTACAGATTCCCACGGGTAGACTAAAAGACCGAATTGCTCAGTTGTGTCAGCAGTACGGAATTAAATTCGTTGAAACTGAAGAGTCATATTCTTCTAAAGCTTCATTTGTCGAGCGTGATTTTCTACCTACATTCGGCGAAAAACCTGAAGGGTGGAAGGCAAGCGGCAAGCGACTTAAGCGTGGTCTGTACCGGACGGCTCAAGGCTGGTTGGTCAATGCAGATGTCAACGGTGCCGCAAACATTGCCAGAAAAGTAGCGATGATGCTTGGACTCGATCTAAGCGGAATCAGTAGAGGCGACTTGTCAGCGCCTTTAAGACTAAAGTTGTGGTCTTAAGAATCTCCGTGGCTGTGATTCCCGGAGAGTGTCAATATTCATTAAAACGACTTCTATAGCAATCATCAACGTCAATCACCTGTTAAACAAAGCATATTTAACGATCGCCACCTTCGAGATTTCCAGGAGAGGAGGAACTTTGAACCCAGGGTTTGACATACCAAGAGGCGCACCTTACAACGATCGAACTTGGTTGAGGGCGAAATACCCGGTTTCAGCGCCAGCGGGCAAAAAAATCAACTCTGTCTTGCGGCAGATAGTACGAACAGCTCAATTTTTGGGATACTAGAAACTAGCACTCAACATAGCTGAGGAACAAACGTGCTGCTATCAAAAGGCTTTGAAGTAGAAATGTATACCGGCACACCCGAAGGTGAGGTGGTCGGTCTGTCCGATCGCATAGTCGCCGATCTAGAGGGATTTGTGCGGGAGCCTGATAGCCGCAATGTGGAGTACACGACCGCCCCGCTGTGCAGCTACGATCGCCTGCTGTGCGCTCTAGTCAAGCCGCGAGTCCGCCTGCGCGAGTATCTCAAACAATTGGGCGACTACACATTGCTGCCGGGAAGTACGCTGTCTCTCGGCGGGAGCGATCGCTTTTACAGATCCGATCCCAACAACCCCTATCACACTTACATCGAGCAAACCTACGGCACCTAAGTCGTCACCGCCAGCATCCACATCAACATCGGCATCTCCCAACCAGAAATGCTGATGCGCGCCATCCGCATCGCCCGCGTCGAAGCACCGCTTTACCTTGCCTTGAGCGCCTCTTCCCCCTTCCTCGACGGCGAAGTCACCGGCTATCATTCCACGCGCTGGGGCTTGTTTCCCAAAACTCCCGCCATCGTCCCCCTGTTTGAAAGTCACAAGCATTATATCCAGTGGACTGAAGAACAGTTAGAACTCCGTACCATGCAAAATGTCCGCCATTTGTGGTCTGCTGTACGCCCAAATGGCGATCGTCGCCCCTACTGTCTCAACCGCCTCGAACTGAGAATTTGCGATCTAGAAGTCAATCCTCTGGCTTTGTTGGCGATCGCTGCCTTGTTAGAAGCTCGGATTTGGCAGATGATGGAAGATCCCAGCTTAGACCCCTTAGAACTCAGCACCTTGCCGGCGGCTACCCGTAACGAAGATTTAGTAGCCCTGACAGATGCTAACGAAATTGCTGCATCTCGCCAAAGTTTGGATGCCGAACTCATCCACTGGCAAGATGGCAGAAAGATTTTGGCACGAGATTGGATTGAGGAAATTTACCAGGAAGTTTGGCCTTTCGCCAAAAAACGCGGATTTAGCTGCTTTTTGTCGCCGCTCAAAAAGATTCTCCGGGAAGGCAACACCGCCCAGCAGTGGTTGAAGCTGCACGAGTCCGGTTTGGACGCCCGCAGTATTATTCTCCAAGGGATTGATGGCATGGCTCACCAAGAATTCGAGCTCGAAGATAACTTGTGCGCCCAGTTAGTTGCCTAAACTAATATTAGTTTCGCCAAAGAACTCCACTGGCAGCCAGTGCCCCAAGCCCATATCTAGTCAGTCATTGCCCATTTTTCAATTCTTCAATTGTTCAACGGTATAACCGTGATGGCGATCGTGGGGGCTTTCACTAGCCCCCCAGGCTATGCGTACTCAGCCAATAATCCACATAGCCTGAACTTCCCGCCCAAAAATTGAAAAGCGGCACCCAAAAACAAATCAGAATATTTAATCAATCGAACGCGAGACAGGTTATAAATAAAAGCTATAAGTTGTATCTACCTTTGGGTAGATTTAGAGATTTCCCAATAGCTGTATTTTTCGCTTTTAATTAGCTTCATGCCCCAACTTGTCTTGATTCACCCGCAAATCCCCCCGAATACTGGCAATATCGCCCGCACTTGCGCTGCCACAGGCACGGAACTTCATTTAGTCGGCCCGCTGGGCTTTGAAATTAGTGATCGCTACCTCAAACGGGCCGGCTTAGATTACTGGCCCTACGTCAATCTCCACTGTCACGAAGACTTAGCAGCTTTTCAGGCTTGTCGGCATTCTCGCGGAGGGCGATCGATCGGATTCAGCACTGGCGGGCGATGCAGTTATGCCGAATTTCAATTTCAGCCCACCGACTGGCTGATGTTTGGCTCGGAAACTGTCGGTATTCCCCAATTCGTCTTAGATGCCTGCGACGCGACAGTTTTTATTCCCATGAGCCAGCCTGGAGTCAGGAGTTTGAACCTCTCTGTCAGCGCTGCTGTAGGTTTATTTGAGGCTAAACGACAGTTGGGCGAGCTGGGATAAATCGCGATCGACACCTACATACACATATAGATATTTAATAGCTGCAAGGGGGCTGCGAAATCTACTTTTAAACATAAGAAATTTGTATCAAAGCGATGAGGATTTAGATAGCCGAAATTAATATATTTTATCGAGCCAAAAACATATTGTTATCAGCAATACCAAATTCCTCTGAAGATGATTTACCTACAAAAACACAGGATTTCAGCGATTTATGTCGTCAGGGATCGCCTGCTTGTGCCTGAACGCTATTGATATCTAGTAAATATACGGTTGTAGGTAGTCCGGAAATTAGCATAAAGTCGGATAATAGGTGAGAGTCTTAGCCTGTAGGGGAACGCATATTTTATGTATTCGTTCCACCTATTGCGGTGTAAGGCTTTTGGGGTGTAAATGCAGCGGGTTTGGCCGAGAATTTTAAAATTTATGACGGTTCGAGCTTGTCTAAATTTAAAAAGCAAGGTAATCTGGCCTAAGCATGATCGCTATCAACAATCAGAATATTTTTGGCTGTTGATTTAAATTCAGCGTCATGCGATCCCCTTGAGTGTTTCCAAGGACAGTTAGCGCTTCTCAGTAGGAGGTCGTTTTTTTGAAACGAACATACCCCAAAAAAATTAAGTCTGTTCAGGCTAGTGAAATCGACAGAGACGGTTCTGCCGAATCGTCAAAACAGACAACGCTCAGCACTGGCAGGGTTCGCTCTCTCGCCACGATCGGGCTGGCAATATCGGTAGGTGCTTCTGGCATTCTGATGCCGCGAAATGGAGACAGCGCTCGGGCGTCTGAACTCACACCGACAGCAGAATCCACCGCTGAAGTACAGCCAGTCTCGACCAACGGGCCAGCTACCTCCGCACAGGTTGACGGTTCCTGGGCCGCACAGCCAGGGGTAAAGGTTCAGCAGGGACAAACCCTTTGGGAGCTGTCTCGGGACTATGAGGTTGAACCGAAGGCAATAGCAACTGCTAACGGCATCAAACCCGATACCGTACTCCAAGTTGGCCAAGAACTCAGAATTCCGCAGGCGACTGAAGCCGCGCCACAACAGAACGCTGGCAATACTGCCGCGGTCAATCCCGAACAAAAATTAAATCTGACTGGCTCCGAGTCGTTGGATAGTGCAGCACTGTCTGGGCAGCCAACCGCAGCGACCCCGCTGGCTACTCCGATACCGGCACCAAGTTCGATCGACAGCCCGAACGCAAACGGGGCGATCGACAGTTTGAAAAAACAGGAAAACCGCACCACAGCATCAGGTCGGCCCCCGTTGGACTCCTCGGTGGGAGCAAATTCATCTACACCTGCTGTACCGACGCTGGCATCCCCCGGATCGGCCAGTGAGACAGCAATTCCCGACCTCAGGAACACACCTGTAATTCCCAATGCCGCGGTCGGTCAAGCAGCATCGCCCGATCGAGCATTAGAGTCAATAGAACAATCTCTGGCAACACCGAGTTTGCCATCGGCTGTGGTAGTCCCCCCTGCGGGCAGTACCGGCGCGCCATTCCAGGCGCTCTACAGCGTGCGTCCGGGAGATACCTTAGATGCGATCGCCAGCAGTCACGGCGTATCCCCCAAAGAGCTGATCGCCGCCAACAAGCTCGGCAACCCCAACTTGCTGAATGTCAATCAACGGCTGAAAATTCCCCAAGTTGGCTGGAATAATTCAGCGGCGGTGGCGGCAGCATCTAATTATGGCTCCAACTCTACATCTGTCTGGTCGGCTGCGGTTCCGGCATCTTTGAACAACAGCTCGTCTACCCCGTCCATAGCCAGTGCTGGCGTTGTAGCACCGGCGCCCACAGTCGCGGTTGTCTCTCCCTTGGCGAACTTGGAAGGTCTGAACAATATTTCAGCGCCGATGGTTCCCAAAATTAACAGCATTCCGCTAACTCAAGTTTCTCAAACAATTAGCGACACCAGAAAGCTGGAGCTTCAGGGCGAGCCCACATTTACAGGTGCCGTTGATACCAGCGCCCTGCCAATGCCGGCAAGTGCGACTGCTACGGCGATCGCAGCAGGAGTATATCCGCAGACAGTCAGCTACGTGTCCAATGCTAGCCCCCAAGGTTTAAATGCCGCTCCAACTAGCGCTTTACCTGAGTCGAACCCGTCGGCTATCAACCCTTATGCTGAACGCTTGAGGGCAGAAGTGCTCAGGCTGCGAGAGGAATATCGCGCCTCGCGCAATGCGATCGGGTCTGGGGCGGTTTCCCTAGCTCCAAGTGACGGGCAAGAGACGCAATTCGCCTCGGGCAACCCGTCTGAGAATGTGCCAAGTCTCAATCCCGACCTCTACACCCCCGAGTATGCTGGGGCGGTGCAGAATGAAATCAGCAGACCGCCATCGAGAGCGTGGTCAGAGCAGGTTCAGAAGCAGCAAGAGCGTTTTGACCCGGCTCGCGCAGCGGAACTGCAACCGATCAACCTGACGCCGATCTCTGTTCAAGAAAGGCCGGTGGTGGCAACTGCTCCTTTGGGTGCCGAGGGTTACGACCCCCTGAGCAACCCGTCTTTGGGACGCATGGTTTCTCCGGAACTGCCTCCGCTATCGGGCGCTGATACTTATCTGCCCAACGGCAGCAAACAACAGTCTGCTAACGGGTTTAGCTGGCCGGCTAAGGGCGTTCTCACTTCTGGCTACGGCTGGCGCTGGGGACGGATGCACAAGGGAATTGATATTGCAGGGCCGATCGGGACGCCAATTATGGCAGCATCTGACGGGGTGGTTACCTATGCAGAGTGGAACGACGGGGGTTACGGCTATCTGGTGGAAATTACCCATCCAGACGGCTCAGAGACTATCTACGCCCATAA
>JAYUGZ010001029.1:0-2638 GCA_043767465.1 Cyanobacteriota bacterium | reverse complement strand
GTTCCGTCACGTCCAAAACCAGAGACAGCACCGATATCAACTGTCCCGAATCGCTGTAAAAAGCCGAATTGTACCACTCGCAGTGCAGCAGCGAACCGTACTTATCGTAATTGCTGTTGCGAACAACATTGCACCGACCCTGTGGGTTTTTTAAACTATAAATTGCCGATCGTACATTTTCAGCATCGCCCTCACCTATAAATTTCCATTCGCTAAAATGCTTGCCTAAAACTTCTGTTGCATTCCACC
This sequence comes from Cyanobacteriota bacterium, assembly GCA_043767465.1. Lineage (GTDB taxonomy): Bacteria > Cyanobacteriota > Cyanobacteriia > Cyanobacteriales > Microcoleaceae > Microcoleus. The sequence goes on along the minus strand of JAYUGZ010001029.1, from coordinate 2,389 downwards.
CAAAAATCTTCTCGGCCGCCGGCGACCACCCGCTGATCCGAAAGTTTTCATCCGACTCTATCACCGCTAGGGGCGTATTTTCAAAATGAGAAGTAAGTTTTTGCAGCGCGTCGCGCAGGGATGCTTCTACTTGCTTGCGCCCAGTAATATCGCTAAAAGAAATAGCAATGCCGTCGCCCAATTTAACAGTCATAATCCGAAACCAGCCGACAATGCCTTCGCTGTTATAAGAAATCTCGGTATCGAGGGGAGTTCCTGTTTCTACAACTTGCACGTAACGGTCGAACAAACCGCTATCTTGATGGCCGGGCATCACTTGCAGCAATCGCTTGCCGGTTAATTCGCCCGGGGTACTCTGTTGGATTTTTGCCGCTGCGGGATTGACGTATTCCCATTCAAAATCCACAATTGTGGAGCCATCGCGAATGCTGCGGAACACGTTAAATCCGTCTAGGGATAATTCCTGAAAAGCGCGAAAGCGTTTTTCGCTTGCTTGCAGTTTGTTGGCAGTTTCCAGCAATAATTCCTCGACTCGCTCGCGCTGCGCTGTTTCTGCTAGCAATTGCTGGTTAATTGGCTGGAGTTCGGTGGCGGGCGATGCGGCGGGGTGTTTAATGGCAGAGCTGGCTTGCGGTCGATCGACCTTTTCAGTTTCCAGCCCTGTATTTGCTGCTAATTTTGTCGCCCCAGCCGCAGCCAAGACTTGAGAAATCGAATGCTTGATTTGGGCTACAGCCCATAAAGAGATGACAGCGGTAAGGGCGGCGAGCAAACTTGACAGCCCGTAGCTGGGATGCACCAACATCCAAACTTGCATCAGGTGAGTTGTGCCGCTGCAAAAAAACCACGCTCCCAACAGGAGAAACCCCTTGCTCAAAGGCACGGAGCGCTGTTTCACGGCAAAGTAGATCAGCATCGCTGGAATTGAGTAACAAGCCAAGGCAATTAACAAATCGCTGACTGCGTGCAGTCCCATTAACTGCGGTTGCCACTGACAACATCCACCTTGGGGAATAAAATTGTGGTTAAATGACATAATCTTAAGATTTCGCATTTCCTTTGCGATTGATCGTACTTGCACTGCTGTTCTTGACCCGCTAATTCCTAGTTTATACACAAAAAAACCGAAAAAAACAGTGATTTTAGTCCGGGGATGAAACTTCACCGCAAATTTTAACCGACCTGCAATATTTGTACATTTATTGACAAGTTTAGTAATAGTAAGGTACCATAACGAGCGAGGAGGTACAACATTAAAGGCTAGTTTTTGAGTGCAAAATCTGCGGATAAACCCTGCAATTAAGCATAATTAATGAAACCAGAGAAATTGCTTATTTGATTCAAGCCCTTGAGCTACCAACTGGCAAAAATACATAAAGTCATCTTTATTGAATCGATTTCTTGATAAGTTGGCAGATTCTTCAATCTAGAATAGATTGAAGAATCGACCTCTACTAGGGCAGGATAAATGCTGCCCTAGCAAGTTGATTTGTGAAGCCAAGCATCCCCGCGTCTGTGTTTCGGGGGAGTGTAGATAGATAGTGCCTTCGCTGGTCTGGCAGCATCAAAACTAATCTGTACCTGTATCAAAATCTACTAAATTCTTCTATTAAATCGGTTAATGTCTCTGAAGATCCTTGAGGAAAATGTCTGAAACCATCTCGAATTAAACATCCATGCGCTTAGAGCAGCTTCAAGCATTTCTTTCAGTTGCTGAAACCGGTAGCTTTCAGCAAGCGGCCCGGAAGTGCGGCGTTACCCAATCGACTATTAGCCGTCAAGTGCAGGGACTTGAAGCGGAGGTGGGTTTGTCGCTGTTTCACCGCACCGCCCACGCCAAGCTGACGGTGGGAGGGGAACGCCTGTTACCTCACGCTCGCAAAATCTGTCAGACTTGGCGAAATGCTGCTGAAGAATTGGGAGACTTGCTGGCGGGAAAGCAGCCGGAACTTTGCGTGGCGGCGATTCACTCGGTTTGTGCTGCTTATTTGCCGCCTGTGCTGCAAAAGTTTTGCCACAACTATCCTAACGTGCAGTTGCGGGTGACTTCCTTGGGCAGCGATCGAGCTCTGAAAGTTCTCAAAGACGGTTTGGTGGATATCGCGGTGGTGATGAACAACCGCTCTTTTACTCAAGCCCCGGAAATGTTGGTTCAGGTGCTCTACAGTGAGCAGATCGAGGTGTTGATGGCGGCGGGTCATCCCCTGGCCAAGTACGATCGAGTACCTTGGCCGGAATTGATTTGTTACCCGCAAGTGGTGTTTAAGGACGGGTACGGAATGCAGCGGATGGTGCAAGAGCAATTTGGACGTATCGGTGCTAAACTTCATGCTGTTTTGGAACTCAACACTCTCGATGCTTTTCGGGGTGTGGTGCGACAGGGAGAATT
>JAYUGZ010001028.1:0-6550 GCA_043767465.1 Cyanobacteriota bacterium | reverse complement strand
CGCCGAAAACTTCTCCTTCGACGACAACAGCGCCATATCAACTTCCGCACACTCTTCCGGCTTTAAAAAATCAGATTCCATAGTTATTAGTTACTTGTTATTTGTTATTTGCGGTGCCCTGAGCGTAGTCGAAGGGTTATTTGTTGCTAATCCGTGACATCCGTGACATCCGTTAAATCCGTTACAAAATCCGCTGCCAATCCGTTAAATCCGCTACAAAATCCGCTGCCAATCCGTTAAATCCGTTACAAAATCCGCTGCCAATCCGCCATCCGTGACATCCGTTAAATCCGCTACAAAATCCGTTGCCGAACCGACATCCGTTAAATCCGCTACAAAATCCGCTGCCGAACCTCCTTCCTCGCAATAATCAAATAACCGCAGCGATGCTCCCCATCAATAATCCAGTGAGTCCGCTCGATCGTACAATCCGGCAACACAGCAGCAAACATTTCCAACTCATTACCACAAACACTCGGAAAAGTTTCAGCCACATTAGAAATAGCACAATTGTGTTCCATAAACACAAATCGATCGCCCTTATCAGCACCGCACGTCCCATCATCCACAGATTCTACAGGATACCACTCAGCCATGTAACCTTCATCCCTGCGAAGCTCCATCAACCTAGCCACCCGCTCTTGCAGCGAACCCGCACCCATTAGCCTGCGGTACTCCATCGCCTTACGTTGCCACTGTTTTTGCAGGATAGAAATCACTTGCTCGCGGCCAACAGTCTCAGCCAAAGTATCCAAAAAAGAAATCGCAAAATCGCCATAACGATTCGGGAAGCGATCGCGCCCCAGACTGGTAAGCTCATAGATATGCTGGGGACGCCCCATACCAGCCTGAACCGACTGATACTGAATTGCGCCCTCCGCCTCCAAATCCTTCAAGTGACGGCGAATCGCCTGGGGGCTGACATCCAAAGACTCCGCCAACTGGAGAGCCGTCCCTTGACCCCCCTTGAGCAAAAACTGCAAGATGTCTTGTTTAGTGGAAGTCTGCTGAGTCTGCATCATCTTCACAAAAAAATATTTCTGAGACTTTGACAATATCACTATTGTTAATGTAGCTTAAAATATAGTAAAGCAACAGATTTGTTGTTTAACTCAACAGAGCAGTCCAGCAGAACTCGCTCAAGCCCAGACAGGGATTGCCCGTCTGCCATCTTTGAGAGCATTATCTAGAACACTGAACACGCAAAATAATGAGTTCTACCACAGCCCAAACCCTAGTCAACCAGCCCTACAAATACGGTTTCGTCACCGACATCGAGTCAGACACCATCCCCCGCGGCTTGAGCGAAGATGTAGTGCGGCTGATTTCCTCCAAGAAAAACGAACCGGAATTCTTGCTGCAATTCCGCCTCAAAGCATACCGCAAGTGGCTGACCATGACCGAGCCCACTTGGCCTCATGTCAACTATCCCGCGATCGACTACCAAAACATTATCTACTATTCCGCGCCAAAACAAAAGCCCAAAAAGCTCAACAGTTTGGACGAAGTTGATCCGACACTATTAGAAACCTTCGAGAAATTGGGAATTCCCCTATCCGAACAAAGGCGACTGGGAAATGTCGCCGTCGATGTTGTTTTCGACAGCGTTTCAATTGCCACAACCTTTAGAGAAAAACTAGCCAAAGACGGCGTTATCTTCTGTTCAATCACAGAAGCAGTCAAAGACTATCCCGAACTAATCGAAAAATATCTCGGCACTGTCGTACCAGTCGGCGACAACTTTTTCGCAGCCCTCAACTCCGCCGTATTCACCGACGGTTCCTTCGTTTTCATTCCCAAAGGCGTAAAATGCCCAATGGAATTGTCAACCTATTTCCGCATCAACAACGAAGATTCCGGCCAGTTCGAGCGCACCCTAATTATCGCAGAAGAAAACAGCTCAGTCTCTTACCTCGAAGGATGCACTGCGCCGATGTTTGACACCAACCAACTGCACGCCGCCGTCGTGGAATTGGTAACAATGGACAACGCCGACATCAAATACTCAACAGTGCAAAACTGGTACGCCGGCGATGCGAATGGCAAAGGCGGAATTTACAACTTTGTGACAAAGCGCGGTTTGTGTCAAGGAGTAAATTCCAAGATTTCTTGGACGCAAGTAGAAACCGGTTCCGCAATTACTTGGAAATATCCCAGTTGCGTGTTAGTTGGCGACAACTCCGTAGGCGAATTCTACTCGGTAGCGCTGACAAATCACAAGCAACAAGCTGACACTGGAACTAAAATGATCCACGTCGGCAAAAATACTCGCAGCACGATTATTTCCAAGGGAATTTCGGCGGGAAATTCTTCTAACAGCTATCGCGGATTGGTGAAAATGGGGCCTAGTGCTAAAGGCGCTCGGAATTATTCTCAGTGCGATTCGATGCTGATTGGGGATAACGCTCAAGCGAATACTTTCCCTTACATTCAAGTGCAGAATCATACTGCTAAAGTGGAACACGAAGCTTCGACTTCAAAAATTGGGGAAGAGCAATTGTTCTTCTTCGCACAGCGGGGAATTTCCGCAGAAAATGCTATTTCGATGATGATTAGCGGTTTCTGTAAGGATGTTTTTAATCAGTTACCGATGGAATTTGCGGCGGAAGCTGATAAGTTGCTGAGTCTGAAGCTCGAAGGCAGTGTCGGATAATTGTGGCTGGCGAGAAACCCTTCCAGGCCGAGCCCATTGGTGACAACTTAAGACTGCAACCCATAATAAATGTCGCTTTTATTCGAGTCTAGATCCCCCTAAATCCCCCTTAAGAAGGGGGACTTTGAGAACACTATTATCCTTCCTTAATAAGGGGAACTTTGAGAACACTCTTGTCCCCCCCTTCTTAAGGGGGGTTAGGGGGGATCGAAACTTCGATACAAACAAAAGAGACGCTAGGTTTAACGTTAAATTGTCACCAATCGGCACAGCCTAGAAACAAGAAAAAAGTGTAAACTGCATTGAGGCAAAGGAAAAAAAGAGATGATTGTTGAAAATAGTCAAGTGGTGTTATCTATCTGCGATTTAACTGCGAATGTGGAAGATACCCAAATCCTTAAGGGTTTGAATCTGGAAATTAAATCGGGTGAAATTCACGCGATTATGGGCCCGAATGGTTCGGGGAAAAGCACTTTATCCAAGATATTAGCTGGCCATCCTGCTTATACAGTGACGGGCGGCGAAGTTACTTTCCTAGGACAAAATCTCCTGGAATTACCGCCGGAAGAACGTTCTTTAGCAGGAATTTTCCTGGCTTTCCAATATCCTTTGGAAATTCCGGGCGTTAGCAATGTCGATTTCCTGCGCGTGGCTTACAATGCTCATCGCAAACATCGCGGTTTGGAAGAGTTGGATGCTTTTGATTTCCAAGATTTAATCGAGGATAAGCTGGATATTGTCAAGATGAATCCGGCTTTCTTGGGGCGCAGCGTCAATGAAGGTTTTTCCGGTGGTGAGAAAAAGCGCAACGAGATTTTGCAAATGGCGCTGTTGGAACCGAAGTTAGCTATTTTGGATGAGACTGATTCGGGTTTGGATATCGATGCTCTCAAGATTGTTGCTGGTGGTGTGAATCAGTTGTCAACTGCTGAAAATTCGATGTTGGTGATTACTCACTATCAACGGCTGCTGAATTACATTATTCCTGATTTTATTCACGTCATGGAAGCTGGTAGAATTATCTTGACTGGCCCGAAAGAGTTGGCGCTGGAATTGGAAGAGCGCGGTTATGACTGGGTTTTGGAAGAGGAAGCAGCAGGAGTTGGCGCCCGATGATAAATACGCAGGTTGCTACTAGGGAAATGTTTTTGGCTGATTTGGTTAATCAGTGCGGTAAGCTGGAAGTTGCTAATAGCGAAAGTTCGGCTTACGGTTTGCAGGATTTGCGGGATGCGGCGACTGAATATGTGCTGGCTGCGAGTTTTCCGACGGTGAGGGATGAGGAATGGCGCTTTACTGATTTGTCGCCGGTTTTGCAAATTCCTTTTCATGTAGCGCAGAGCAATCAGTCAACGGTTAAGCTGACTGATATTATTATGCCTGTGAAAAATCGGGATGATTTACCATTGAGATTGGTATTTGTTAACGGTTTTTATGCGCCGGATTTGTCAACGGGGAATTTGCCGGACTTTTATGCAGGTAATCTATCTAATGTACCCGAAAAATATCGATCGCGCATCACCGATGTTTTGAGCCAGCACAAACACCAAACTGAAGTGTTTACAGCCTTGAATACTGCGGGTTTGGTCGATGCTGCGGTGGTGTTCGTACCCGCCAATATGCCGATCGCACTTCCGATTCATTTACTCTTCCTGACCGCACCAGGTGCATCTCCGACCATATGTCAGCCGCACTGTGTAGTTATAGCAGAGCCTGGAAGCAACGTCACGCTGGTTGAGGATTACGCAACTATCGGCAATGTCGCTGCATTTACGAATGCTGTAACAGATGTTGTTGTCGGCGAAAATGCTACTGTGAATCACGTTCGACTCCAGCGGGAAGGCGCACAGGTGGTTCATATCGGCAAAAGTTCGATCGCGCAATCTCGCAATAGCCGTTATACTTGTCATGCTATCAGCTTGGGCGGCAAAATATCGCGGCACAATTTAGAAGTATTTCAGCGCGGCGAAGGCACAGAAACAACTTTAAACGGCTTAACCGTAGCCTTTGGCGAACAGTTGGCGGACACTCATAGTTTAATCGATTTCAATCATCCCCACGGCACAAGTCGCCAATTGCATAAGTGCATTGTCGGTAACAAAGCCCGCGCCGTATTTAACGGCAAAGTTTTTGTTCGCAAAGCCGCACAATTAACAGACGCCGGACAATTGAGCCGCAATTTGCTGCTGTCACCGAGGGCGCGCGTAGACACAAAACCGCAGTTAGAAATTGTAGCGGACAACGTTAAATGTTCCCACGGTGCAACTGTCAGCCAGTTAGAAGATGATGAACTTTTCTACTTGCAAAGTCGCGGTTTGGATTTAGAAAGAAGTCGCTATTTGCTGATTGATGCTTTTGCGGCAGAAATTCTCAATCAATTGCCGATTGTTGGAGTGGCGAAAATGCTTTCTACCTGTGTGGCTGTGCAAGAGTAAAGGAATTAGCAATAGACTGGGGGTGTTTTCTTGCCTTTGCAATCAAACCAAGAGATCCCCCCTAGAGGGCGGGCACGGGGGCACCGCCCCTACAATCGGGGGAACAAGAGTCTTTTCAAAGTCCCCCTTCTTAAGGGGGATTTAGGGGGATCTCCGGGTTCAATAATACGCCATAGAAGCGAGTTTCAAAACAATACTAACTGCAAAACCTATGACACTTATTCAAGAAAAAACCCTAGCCACAAAAGTTCGCCGCGACTTCCCAATTTTGACACAAACAGTCAACGGCAAACCGCTAGTTTATTTAGACAACGCAGCGACTTCGCAAAAACCCCTAGCTGTACTCAACGCTTGGCGCGACTACTACGAAAAATACAATGCAAACGTCCATCGCGGCGCGCACACTCTCAGCGCCAAAGCCACAGATGCTTACGAAGGCGCTAGAGATAAAGTTGCAGCATTTATCAATGCAGCATCGCGGCAAGAAATTGTTTACACTCGCAACGCCACCGAAGCAATTAACTTAGTTGCTTACTCTTGGGGTTTGAGCAATCTGCAAGCGGGAGATGAAATCATCCTGTCAGTCATGGAACACCACAGCAATCTCGTTCCTTGGCAAATGATTGCTCAAAAAACTGGTGCAGTGTTAAAGTTTGTAGAGTTGACGGCAACTTACGAGTTTGATTTGGAACAGTTTAAAACGCTAGTTTCAAACAAAACTAAGTTGGTATCTGTGGTTCACGTTTCCAATACTTTAGGCTGCATCAATCCAGTTGCTGAAATCTGCCAAATCGCCCACAGTTTCGGCGCAAAAGTTTTGATTGATGCTTGCCAAAGCGTGCCGCATATGGTAATAGATGTGCAGGCAATGGATTGCGATTGGCTAGTTGCTTCCGGGCACAAAATGTGTGCTCCGACTGGCATTGGTTTTTTGTATGGAAAGTTAGATTTGCTGAGAGAAATGCCTCCGTTTTTCGGCGGCGGTGAGATGATTGCTGATGTGTTTCTAGAATATTCTACCTATGCTGATTTGCCGCACAAGTTTGAGGCGGGGACTCCGGCAATCGGCGAGGCGATCGCCCTTGGTGCAGCAATCGATTATCTTAATAACATTGGGATGGATCGGATTCACGCTTGCGAAGCCGACTTGACAGCTTATCTGTTCCAACAATTGCGGCAAGTTCCAGAAATCAAGATTTACGGGCCACAACCAGACAGCAACGGCGAAGGTAGAGCCGCGTTAGCATCCTTTAGCGCCGGAGAACTTCACCCTCAAGACTTGTCCACCATGTTGGATGAGGAGGGAGTCGCGATTCGTTCCGGGCATCACTGCACGCAACCTTTGCACCGCTATTTGAACATTTCATCTACGGCGCGGGCGAGTTTGTATTTTTACAATACTTATGAGGAGATTGATGTGTTTGTGAAATCGTTGAAAGAGACGATCGCCTTTTTTGGTGGG
>JAYUGZ010001027.1:0-6554 GCA_043767465.1 Cyanobacteriota bacterium | reverse complement strand
GCTCAACAATGACAACAGCAACATTATTTCAGTGGGTAAAACTCAAGCAAGATATTCCTAATAGTCCAGTAAAGAAAGGGGACACAGGAGTTGTTTTAGATTATCTCCCACCCACGAACAAGCAACCCGAATCTGGATACACTTTAGAAGTCTTCAAAAATGGTGAAACTTTAGATGTGATTTCTGTCCCTATTTCCTGGGTGATACCGCTACCTGAAATTTGGGGAGATTCTCAGCACTAACTGAGATTGAGGTAAATGCTTTAGATTAGCTTAGGAAAGCCGATCGCACTTCCGATCGCTAATTCGCCCCCACAAAACAAAAAACCCTCCCCAACAAGGAGAAGGGAGGGCGAAAAAGAGAGTTAGAAATTTAAATTTTTGCCTAATTAACAATAGGGAGTCACATCCACGCCGCACTCGTCAGCCAAATAACACAAAGCACGAAAGCGCAGCCCAACCACTTGCTCGTAAAGCGGATTTAACTTGCACATCGGCGGAATGTGAAATAAAGTGCGATCGCCAATTTTGACTTCCCGCTCAAACGGACACTGGCTGGGAATAAATTTGCACAGCAACCGCGCTAATTTTTGACTTTTAATTGCAGTATTGTCAAGCCACTGTTTCAGCGGATGCAACAAGTCAAAGCGCGGTTTGTGGCCGTAAGATTGAGAATTTGTAGCGACACTAACAGCAGTTTCTTGTTTGCCGGGCCATACCCAAATTGGCAGAATGCGATGGGGTACTGTATGCTCAAATACGTTCATTTTGCTCTGTTCCTCTTTTACAACGAGGTGCCAAGAACTCTTTGTAGAGCTTGTGCGAGATTTTGTCTACAATCAGTACCTACAGCAGCTCGTTTTGCTTTACCGGATTAAACTTCTTCAATTAATGACTTGATCCGAGAAAAGTAGTTCCTGGTTTTTTTGAGAGACGGTGTGCGATCGCAAAACTGTCCTCATTGCAAAATCGATCATATATCGATCGGGTAAAAACTCTGCTTTTTTCCTTCAGTTGACTCTCCTTTTACAGTTCCTCTACGATGATGGCGCATCGAGGTGAATAATTCCATACGTGAAAATGCGGAACTTTCAATCAAAGTTATAATAGTTTCAAATAAGCACGGCGCTGCAAAAAACCCTGAAACCCAGCGCCAAGTGCCGCTGCGTGCGCGCTGTAGCTATCCCGCGCGTGAATCGCCCACAAACTCCTACAATTACAAATAATCGGCATTAGCGCCCTCACAACCCATGAGCAACCCAGAAACCAAATCTATCACCCGCGAATTGCAAAGCCACGCAGCCATTCTCGGCGGCTTCGTCTCCCTCCTGTGGGCGATCGAGATTATCGATGTATTTGTGTTTAGAGGCGCACTAAATGCCTATGGAATCCGCCCCCGCAGTATCGATGGACTTGAAGGCATCCTGTTGATGCCTTTTCTGCACGGTAGTTTTGCTCACTTAGCCGCCAATACCCTCCCGTTTCTGATATTTGGTTGGTTAATCATGCTGCGAGAAGTTAGCGACTTTTTTGTTGTCAGTGCGGTTACTGTACTCATCAGCGGATTGGGAGTTTGGCTGACAGGCGCGCCCAATTCCGTGCATATTGGTGCCAGCGGATTAATCTTTGGTTACTTCGGATTTTTGCTACTGCGGGGCTATTTTGAGCGCAGCTTTACGTCTATTATGATATCTTTAATTGTCGGTTTCTTCTACGGCAGTTTAATTTGGGGAGTTTTTCCGTCGCAGCCGGGAGTTTCCTGGCAAGCACATTTCTTTGGCTTTGCAGGCGGTGTATTAGCAGCTCAACTTTTGGGGCGGCCAAAACGGGAAGTATAGCAGAAGGAAGAAGGAAGTTCGGCAGCGGATTCGCTCCACGGATGTAACGGATTTCAGTCCGATGGAAGTCGGAAGAAGGAAGAAGGGAGAAGGAGGAGCAAGAAGGAGGAGAAGAAGAGCGGGCGGTTGAAATTACGCTATTTTCGACCGTCGGCGTCCGGCGGACTTCGTTTTTGTAGACGCGGTTTCAACCGTAGGTCCTATCTAATAATTCAACCCGCGCCGGCAAGTACACTGTAAAAACCGCACCGCCACCTAATTGGCTTTGAACTTGCATATCGCCGCCCATCATCAAGCAAAAGTGACGGCTAATAGTTAATCCCAAACCTGTGCCACCGTACTTGCGCGTAGTTGAGGCGTCGCCCTGCATAAAAGCTTGAAATAAATGCCGCATTTGTTCGGGGGGAATCCCAATGCCAGTATCAGCTACGCGAAAAATCATTAAGTCGGAAGATTCAGCTATTTCTTGAGTTGTTAAGCTGTCATGTTTAACTCTTTCGATGGAGAGGGTAATAGTGCCGTCTTCGGTAAATTTTGCGGCATTGCTCAGCAGGTTGAGCAATATTTGACGAGTTTTGGTAATGTCGGCATACATCATTCCCAAGTCGCCAGCATAATTAACTTCAAACTTATTAGAGTTTTTCTCGACGAGGGATTCGACAGTAGAAACTACATCCTCAATTAAATGAGCAGGATTGAAAGTTTCTAAATAAAGTTCCATCCGCCCCGCTTCAATCTTAGAAATATCGAGAATGTCGCTAATTAAAGATAGCAAGTGTTTGCCGGCTGTTTGAATTTTGTGCAAGTCGGGGATAAAATCTTCGTGGCCTAAATCCTCGGCGTCTTCTTTGAGCATCTCGCTGTAACCGATAATGGCGTTGAGGGGAGTGCGCAATTCGTGGCTCATATTGGCTAAAAAGGCGCTTTTGGCTTGGCTGGCTGCTTGAGCGGTTTGAGCTACTTTTTGGAATTCTTCTGCTAATTTACGCTGGGTAATGTCTTCAGCAATACCGACGATGCGGTAAATTTCTCCGGTTTCGTTGCGGACTGGAAAAGCCCGATCGCGCACCCAGCAAACTGAACCGTCAGATCGCACTACCCGATACTCCTCATCATAATCGCCCCGCACCTGTTTCTCAAAGGCAGCCTTGACGCGATCGCGATCGTCCGGGTGAATAGCATCCCAAAAAGCCTCCGGTTCTGACAGCAAACTCTGATAGCTTAAATTCCATATTTTCTCGCAAGCAGGGCTCACATAAATTATGCGCTGTTGATTGGGTTCTCTAATCCAAAATACCTCATGAATATTTTCTGCCAACTGGCGAAACCGCTCCTCGCTGGCCCGCAACTGCTCCACAGCACTGTGAAACTCGGTTACGTCCTGAATCAGCGATGCCACCCCGATGATGCTGCCCTCAGCATCAACCAAAGTAGTATTGTACCACTCGCAAAGAATAATTTGCCCGTCCTTTCTGATATTCTCGTTAATGCTACTAACTCCTCCTTGATTAGTGAGCAAAGTTATAGATAGTTGCCTGACATACTCCTTCGCACTGTCAGGAACTATTAGATCGACCCCGTGCTGTCCCATTGCTTCCAAGCGGTTGTATCCGAAAATTCTTTCTGCTGATAAATTCCATTCGGCAACTTCAAAATTTAGATTCCATTCTATCGCCCCCAAAGGAGTTTGATAGAGGTGGAGAGCGAGTTTTTGCTGAGATTTTTTCAGAGATCCAATTAATTTATTTTTATCAGCGATCGCAGATTCCACCCGATCTTCAAGAGTAGTAAAAGACTCTTCCAATTGACCAGCCATCGTATTAAAAGAGCGAGCGAGGACACCCACCTCATCAGATCGCTCTACAGATGCCACCAACTGCGGATCTAGCGCCGTCGAGTCCCATTCTCCCCGTGACAAAGCCTCCGCAGCCTTGCTCAGACGCTGAATCGGTACAACAATCCACCTCGAAGTCACGATCCCTAGAGCCGTCGCCACTACCAAAGCACCGAAACACAGCAACACAGTGTAGCGAGTGTTAGCGTTAATCGCTTCCATAAAATCGGCTTCGGGAACCGCCACCACAATCAACCAGTCGAGGCCTCTGCTGTCTGAGAAGGGCGTCACCTGTAGAAATTGCCGTTCCCCGTCGATCGCAAAATCTAACTGCTGAGAGCTGTCAATCTTGCTCAAATCCCCAAAGCGTTCTTTCAAATAGCGGGCAGTCGATCGAATCAAAACGTTGTTGCTTTGAGTTGCGATAATTCGTTTCGGAACGCCGTTGCTAACAATAAACGGTGGTTCTGGAGTAGAATTTGCCACCAATTCTCCAGACCTTTCTACAATAAAAGTCTGTCCTGATTTGCCAATTTTGAGACTGCCCAAGAATTGATTTATCTTGGAAAGTGTCAAGTCAGAACCGAGGATGCCAATCAGTTTGTTGTCCTTGCCGTAAACTGGTTGAGCGGCCGTAATCGCTAGTTTGGGAGTGTCAAAATAAGTATAAATTTTTGTCCATGTCGGCTTGCGGGCCCGCACCGGAGCTATGTACCAAGGTCGAGTGCGGGGGTCGTAGTTGGGAGTAATTTTTAATAGCTTGGTTGGTTCGCCGAATTCGGATGGCGCGTAGCTGTGAAAGTTATAGCCAGTAGATTGATTAGAAATCCGAACTTGCAACTTGCCATCGTCGAGGCGTTCAACTCCAATAAAAGTTTTTTGTTCGGAGGCGAATTGAATGTAGCTAATTTTATCAAACGTTTGGAGTTGTTTGGAGAAGTAGCTGCGCAAACTAACTTCATCCTGCACGTTCAAAATACCAAGACGGATGGCATCGAGATTGAGCTGATTGATTTGGTGCGGCGTTTCGATGAAACTATGAATGTGTTGCTGGATGCGCGATGTGACTTCGGCCCGCAGTTGCGCCGCAACATCGTTGACGGCTATGCGCCCGTTCCGCAGCGATAGCCACCCTGTCAACCCCACCGCAGCGAAAGTCTGGAGGGCAAAAGGCACGACAAGGAGGACGCGAATTGGCACTTTGCGCGACATTTTAAAAATCTTGTCGGTCAGATATCTGATTGGCATGGTGAAGCAGAAATATTACGAGCCCACAACATTTTGGTAAAGTACAACCTGATGAGCGCAGATTTTGAAGTTGAGATGGTTTTAGTAGGCAATCTGCTGTTAAGAACTTATAATCTGGCGCTGGTAATTGAATTTTTAACGACTGCCACCGCCATCTTAGCGCGATCGGTCACTTTGGGAACACGGGCGATCGACCTTTTACAGCATCATTTCGAGTTCTGACTCTTTTGGGCTGATACTATTTGAGATTTGAGATTTGAGATTGAGTAGTTCGCGATCGCAATTTACAAGTTTTCGCCGGAACTTTAATTGATATCTCCACAACCAGCTACTTTTGATAGAGCGCAAGTTACATCCGGCTGGGTACAATAAGCATAGTGGGATGCAACTAGCGGAGGCATGGATGATGAACGCAGTTATTGCTACTCTTGGCACTGCTCTCGGACTGAGTTCAATTTTTATCGGTTTTACCCCGGCGGTGCTCGCCCAACAAAGACTGCAACCAGCGCCCCAAAATTCGGAAACGACTTTATCTGGGGATTCCCTCAGGAGTGTCGAGGACAGAACCGTAGACTCGGATTACCAAAACTTGATTGGTGAAGGAGAAACGGCGGCTAATGCTGCTATTCGCGAGCGCAGCTTGGGCGATACATTTCGCCTGAAAGTCGGCCCGGAATTGGAATTTATCACTACTCCTTCCGACGCCCAGCGCCAAGGAAATCCCTTACCTATCAGGCCCAGCGACAGTGGCACAGGAGCGGGAGTTCAGCTTCAGCTTGGACTTTAGCAATTTTAAATGAATTGATTGAAGCAAGCGAGCCAATTTTTGAGGAGCGGAGATATTGTGATTGCGATCGCTTTTCTGTATGAGTTCGATCGCAAGTTGTATGCCATTTCGATCACAGCAGATTCCGTATTCTGAACCTAAGATTAGAGCAATTAAACTTCCGATTCAGCCAGATTAGCTACATATCTTGACAAAAGCGCACAAAACTAGCGGTGAAGGTCATGGGAAAGGCTCAATTGATCGATTATTTGCGGGGGGAGTTGGCGATCTCGAATTCTGCGATCGCCGTTGCTCTGAGACACGGGGAACAAGACGGCAGCCAACTGCCGATGGTTCTGTGGCAGTACGGGTTAGTTACGCTGGCACAGTTAGACCTGATTTTTGATTGGATGGAAGCTCAGCCGACTTAGCAATTGAAAATTCAGAGTTTAAAAATATGGATATCGGATTGCCGATTTTTGAGAAATAAAGCTTGCACAAACGGTCGCCCTTAAAGTATAGGGTTGAGTGTTGAGGTTGAGGTTTTGTTTGAGGTTTAACATTTGGGCAAGATCCAAATATGCGGTACGGACACAGCATTGCTGTGTCCTAATTTTTCTTGCTCCAGATGCCATAAAACAAGCCCCAGCAACTTTTATGTTGTTGGGGCTTATCTGATTTAATTTGGTGGCGGGAAGTGGATTTGAACCACTGACCTTCGGGTTATGAGCCCGACGAGCTACCAGGCTGCTCTACCCCGCGATGTCTTTTTCAAAATTAGGAGAGGAAAACCTGGAGAAAGTAGTCTATACCTTCCCTGACGGGGAAGTCAATGTATTAGAAGCGCTAATCCCAATACCGTGCTAAAC
>JAYUGZ010001026.1:0-6571 GCA_043767465.1 Cyanobacteriota bacterium | reverse complement strand
CTCAAATTTGGATGGCGGTGCGGGTAATGACAGCCTCATTGGTAACTTCAAGAGTCTCGTCTTAGGAGGAGATGGCAATGACTATCTCAGCGGTAATGGTAGTACCTTAGAAGGCGGTGCTGGCGATGATACGCTCAATGCCGGATTTGGGAATGGCAGTGTGGTGCGAGGCGGTGCAGGTAGCGATCGCTATCTCATCGCGCCCGATGCTATTCAAGTTCAAATTCAGGATACTGCTGGCATCGATCGCCTAGACTTTGTTGACTTCAACGGTAATATTAGTACCAGCCCTACGCTGTCGCTGTCGCTGTCATCGGGAAATACAGGCTTGACTCGACAAGGCACGAGTTTACTGATTGACATCAACAAAGACGGCATCGCACGGGCTACGGATGACGTGGTAATTTTAGACTTCTTCGGTGCATCACCGACTGTTGCAGGTGCTGGCTTCATCGAAACTGTGGCAAACCTCGCTGGTACGGCGATTCTCACAGCCAATTTACCAGAGACACCAACGTCTGCGGTAACAACTCCAACACCCGTAACAACTCCAACGCCCGTAACAACACCAACGCCCGTAACAACACCGACACCCGTAACAACTCCAACACCGCTATTTGTGGGGAGTCCGCAACCGCAACCGTTAGTGGTGACGGCTGCAACACCAGTCACAACTCCCACACCCATAACCACACCAACACCTCCACGGTTTACACCCGCGGCAGCTCTCAACCTGACACAGCCGATCGCACCCGTACTGACAAACCGCCCCACACCGACAACCAGCTCGCTGCCGCAGATTCTCGGCACCAACGGCGACGACTTTATCGCTGGTAACGACGCTAACAATACAGTGTTTGGCAAGGCTGGAAACGACACTTTGTTTGGCAATGGCGGCAACGACATCGTATTTGCCGGCAAAGGCGATGACCTCGTATTAGGCGATGCTGGCAACGATTTGTTGTCTGGTAACCTAGGCAATGACACCCTTGTCGGCGGCGACGGCGAAGATACCGCATTAGGCGGCAAAGGTGACGATTTGATATTTGGTGGCGCCGGTAACGATGTCCTCGCGGGGGAACTCGGCAACAATACTTTACTCGGCGGTGAGGGTAGCGATACTCTGTACGGCGGTGAAAATAATGATGTGTTGTTTGGCGGTAGCGGCAACGATTTCCTCTACAGCGCAAAAGGTAACGACATCTTCGTTGGTGTTGACTATACCGCTGCTAATCCTGGACGCGGCGAAATAGATACGCTGATTGGTGCAGAAGGCAGCGATACTTTCTTGCTGGGAAATGCCACGAATTTATACTACAACGATGGCATCGATAGCAGCACTGGCGCTGGCGACTATGCTTTGATTGTTGGTTATGACCCCAGTAAGGATATCATCCAACTTCAAGGCGCTCCCAGCACCTACGCGATCGGCGCTTCTCCGGCTGGATTGCCCGAGGGTGCTGCTATTTTCAAGAAGACTGCGGCTGCTGACGAATTGATTGCGATCGTCCAACCTGTTTCTGGCTTTGGGCTTGACAGCAACTCTTTGCGCTTCGTTTAAGGATTGAGGGCGATCGATCGTCCAATGGCCCCGGCGGTTGAAACCGCGGCTATACAAACGAAGTCCGCCGGACGCGGACTGAAGAGTAGAAGTATTAGTCCTGCCTTTCGTGCAGGACTTTTTTTTGGCCCGATGGGCGATCGACAACCCCCAAAAATTAATTGTCAAAATGGTTGACTCAGAATCGCAAAATCGTTGTATAATTTTTTTTAGGTCATTTTTTACCGCGACACCTCAAAAGTGAAAGCAAGTAAAAACGACTAAGCGCGGACGTAATTCAGTGGTAGAATGTCAGCTTCCCATGCTGAACGTCGTGGGTTCGAGCCCCACCGTCCGCTTTAACTGAATTTTCATATAACTATGAAAATTAATTAGTGTTATCAATTCGATCTATGGCTACTTTCTTAACCGCTGCATTATATAAATTCGTTGAACTATCCGATTTTGCCGACCTGAAAGCACCGCTAATCGATTGTTGCAACAACAATCAGGTGACAGGCACTATCTTGCTGGCAGCCGAAGGCATCAATGGGACGATCGCCGGTTCATCCGAAGGCGTGCACGCAGTGCTGGCATTCTTGCGCAGTGACAGGCATTTTGCAGATTTGGTTCACAAAGAATCTTTTTCCGAAAAAGCACCGTTTTATCGCCTGAAAGTACGCTTGAGGCGCGAGATTGTTACGATGGGAATACCTGACATTAATCCATCCCTCATGGCTGGCAAATATGTCAAACCCGATGAGTGGAATAAGTTGCTTGACGATCCTGATGTTGTTGTGGTTGATGTGCGTAACAACTTCGAGGTATCTATGGGTACTTTTGCAGGTGCGATTAATCCCAAAACAAAAAGCTTTTCGGATTTGCCTGAATGGGCGCTGCAAGAAGCTGCTTTGCGCGATAAACCGAAGGTGGCAATGTTTTGCACCGGCGGCATTCGCTGCGAGAAATCTACTGCTTTTTTGCGATCGCAAGGTTTTCAAGAAGTCTATCATCTCGAAGGTGGGATTTTAAAATATTTGGAAACAGTACCGGAAGCAGAAAGTCGTTGGGAAGGTGAATGTTTTGTGTTTGATGAACGGGTTTCTGTTGTTCATGATTTAAAACCTGGTAACTATCAACTTTGTCGCGCTTGTCGTGAGCCGATTAGTGAGGAAGATCGGGCTTCTGAATTATTTGTACTTGGTGTGAGTTGTCCTCATTGTCATGACTCAAAAACCGAAACCCAAAAACAAGGATTTTCTGAACGTCAACGTCAGATTGAGCTGGCTAAGCGTCGCCAGCAAGCACATATCGGCGCGCGCTATGATGTTAAGGAAAAATCTGATGGTGGAATAGATTAATAGTAGTATTAGCGCTAATCTCCAAGCAACCGTGTTTCTCTGAAAAATCTGGTTTGCTGACGTAAAATTTAGCAAGAAACCCGGTTTCTGACTCCTGTAATATTACCACTAAGGATCGCGAATTAAATAATTTACACATATTTGTGGGACGGGTTCTCCCGGCCATCCCACAAGAACAATAAATAAAAAATGTAAGTTATTTAATTTTCATTCCTAATCTCAAAGAAGCCGGGTTTCTCGAAAAACTATAGTTGGGCGACATTAAATCTAGAAAGAAACCCGGTTTCTGACTCCAAACCATTCAAAATAACTAATAACTAATAACTAATAACTAATAACTAATAACTAATAACTAATAACTAATAACAACTGACAACTGACAACTGACTAAGGACTATATGTCAACAATATACCCAATTTTGTATTCCTTCCGCCGCTGTCCCTATGCTATGCGTGCACGCTTGGCGCTGATAATTAGCAATCGCGTGTGTGAGTTACGGGAAGTTGTTTTGCGAGACAAACCACAAGAAATGTTAGATGTATCTGCGAAAGGTACGGTACCGATATTGATTGATGTTGATGGGCGTGTACTCGATCAAAGTATCAATATCATGTTGTGGGCATTGCGACAACACGATCCAGAAAAATGGTTGATTCCAGAACAAGGTTCTGTTGCAGAAATGCTAGCACTAATTGCTCAATTTGATGATATATTTAAATATCATCTCGATCGTTATAAATACCCAGAACGTTATGCAGGTGTTGATGCCCAAGTTCATCGATATGAAGGTTGTTTATTTCTGGAAACACTAAATAAAAAGTTAAGCGCGACTAAATATTTGTTTGGTAATAATGTAGCATTGGCTGATATGGCGATCGCACCTTTCGTCCGTCAATTCGCTCATACCGATACAGGTTGGTTCAACGAACAGCCCTGGACTCCTCTACAAGCTTGGTTAGCAGCCTTCACCGACTCGGAAATCTACGCCAGTGTGATGCACAAATACCCGAAATGGGAATCGGGGAATGCAGGTGTTGTTTTTGGGCGATCGTAATTACGTATTCTGATCTCAAATCCGGTGACATTGGAATTATACTATTACCGCAATCAAGGTGCAATGTTATTCTGGTCGCTCAGGCGTTAGTGTATTCTAGTAAATATTGTCAGGCTGAAATTATGATTGATGTTGGTTCGTTAGTTCGATCGCCCAAAAACGATTTGGGAATCGGAAAAGTTGTCGAGTTATCCCACCCCGATGCCGTAATTGAATATTTTTGCTCAGTAAAAAACCGCATCCGCAAAACTGTACCCCTCGGTTTGCTACAAGAAGCCCGACTTCAGCGCCAAACCCGCTGCTACCTCTGGAGCACAACTCAGGAAAGATGGATCATCGGCCGAGTTTATGACTGGGATGAAGATAAATTAGAGTACGAAATTGACCTCCCCGACAGCCAAAGTTTGCAAGCTGTCGAAACCGAACTTTACGTGCGCTGCAATATCCCGATCGCCGATCCGATCGATATCTTAGCAGTCAAAGGCCAAGAAACGCCGTATTTTCACGATCGCCGATTGGCATTTGTGCAATCTGCGATCGAACAGCGGGCGGTCAGTCGCGGTATGACGGGGTTAATCTCTGCGAACATAGACCTCTACCCGCACCAAGTTGAAGTCGTGCGGCGCGTCCTAGAAGACCCAATCGTGCGCTATTTATTGGCAGATGAAGCAGGACTGGGCAAAACAGTAGAAGCTGGGACAATTCTCCGCCAATTTCTGCTGGACGATCCCAACGGGCGCGCTGTGGTTATCGTTCCCAAATACCTGCTCGAACAGTGGCGGCAAGAGTTAGAAAATAAATTCTATTTGTCTCATTTTGCCGATCGAGTGCAGCTTGTTTCTCTTACCGAAATCAATCAAATTAGCCGCAACGCTAACCTCGATTTTCTGATTGTTGATGAAGCGCACGATCTGGCGGCAATGGCCCATTCGGGCGATCGCAATCAGCAACAATCCTTTGAACTCTGCCAAAAACTAGCTCACAAAAGCAAAAACTTATTGTTATTATCAGCAGCGCCAGTCATCGGCCGCGAGCAAGATTTTCTGACAATGCTGCACTTGCTAGATCCGACAACTTACCGTCTTGATGATTTGGAAAGTTTCAAGGAACGGGCACAAAATCGTCAGGAAATTGGTCGCGCTTTGCTAGATTTCCGAGAAACAGCACAGGCTTCTGTTTTGCAAGCAAAACTCGCTCAACTCCGTACTCTGTTTGCGAAAAATGATTATTTAATCGGCTTAGCAACTGAGTTAGAAAGTTGTTTGAAAACTGAAGAAGCCACAGAACAATCTCGCCTTGTCAAAACTATTCGCACTCACGTTAAGGATACCTACCGCCTGCATCGCCGCATCCTCCGCAATCGCCGGGATGCGGTGGAAGATGTGATTTTCGATCGCGATACTGTCCCCAAAAACGAGTACGATCTGAATGACGAACAGTGGTCGGAAATTCAAACTGTACTCGATAAATGGCGCGCTGCTGCTCCGAAATCTACCGAATATCAGAGGATTTTTCTGCTATTTTTCCGCGCTTCTGGTACTTGGCTGAATGTTTTGGAACGGGTTGTCAAAGCTCGCTTGCAGAAAAAATCGACTCCAGAGCTCGATCGCGATTTTGGACAAAGTGACACTGCAATTTTGACCCGAACTGCGCTGTTTACCGAAGAAAAAGAACTGCTGGAAACCTTGCTCAACACGGTAGCAAAGCCCCAGGAAGGACTCGATCGACCTAGTTTGTTACGAATCGCCATTTTGCGATTTTTGGCAGTTGCTTTGAAGGTTCCGCGCGAGTATCACACCAATCCTCGCGATTTGTTGTCGAGAATTCAACAGCAAATTAAACGGCCGATTCCGGGCGAGCGTTTCCCGAAAATTGTGATCTTTACCTGTTTTACGACAACTTGTCAAGAGATTGCGGAGAATTTAGCTAAAATCTTTGGTAAAAAGGCGATCGCCAGCCATGACACGAGCAAGTCTGCCGATGATGTGGAGGCTAATCTCAATCGATTTAAGACTGAGCCGCACTGTTTTATCTTAGTGTGCGATCGATCGGCAGAAACAGGCGTAAATCTGCAATTGACAGATTGGTTAGTGCACTTCGATTTGCCGTGGTTTCCCAACCAGTTAGAGCAAAGACTCGGTAGAGTCGATCGCATTGGTAGCAAAATGGGAGTCCAATTTTGTTTGTTTGCAGGCCCGGATCTGCCCGACAGTCCCCACGAAGCTTGGTTTCAAGTCTTAAAAAACGGGTTTGATATCTTCAACAAATCGATCGCCAGCCTTCAATTTTATGCCGAGCAAAAACTGCTCCAGCTTGAAGAAAAGTTGTTTCTTGAGGGAGCCAAGGGCTTATCCAGCGAACTTGAATCGATTAAGATGGAAATCGAACAAGAGAAAATCAAAATTGACGAACAGTACGTTCTCGATGAAATTGATATTCTCGATGACAGCGCATCTCAGTATTTTGAATCCCTCGACAACTGCGATGCACGCCATAAAGAAATGCAGCGGGCTGCTGAAGGTTGGTTGTGTCAAGCTCTCCACTTCAAACAAGTCGAACATCCGAGTATATCGGGGTTGATGCGCTATCAACCTACTCAAAAAACCTTGATTCCC
>JAYUGZ010001025.1:0-6572 GCA_043767465.1 Cyanobacteriota bacterium | reverse complement strand
TTTCTATGGCTAAATCCGGCGGCGGATCGACACTTATATCCAGGCGACTTTTACCGATAATCGCCGCTTGATTTTGTATGTAAAAACAGGTATCCGGTTCAACGGCTTGAGTCATGCGTTGATTTTTCAAAGTTGTCGAACCCAAGGACTCATAATTAATGCCTCGTTCGCTCAATAAAATTTTTACCATATCGCCAATAATTTCTTTGGCTTTTTCATGTTCGGGCAGTGGAACCATAATTTCTAACCGTCCGTTACTGTAGGAAAGTCTGGAATTGCGACGCTCTCCCAATTCGGTTAAGATATTTTCCAATTGCTGCCAGCTAACTTCCTCAAGGAGTAATTGTTGACCTGGTTTAATCCTTAATTGTCTTAACTCCAATAGCATAATTGTTAGTCCCTACTGGGGAAAAATTGATTTTTTGGGGAGAGGTCTAATGACTGATGACTAATGACTAATTTCTTCTGCTATTTAAGATTTTCCAGCTTGATCCGAGGGTCAACAGCCTTCAGCAACAAATCCGCAAACAAATTACCAACAATCAACATAGTAGCGCCCATCATCAAACTCGCCATGACTAAATACAAATCTTGATTAGTCACAGCTTCCAGAGTCAGCTTACCCAAACCAGGCCAATTAAAGAAAAATTCCGCAATAAATGCACCGCTCAACAAACTAGCAAATTCAAAACCCAATAACGTCACCAAAGGATTAATCGCATTCCGCAAAGCGTGAACATAAATGACTCGATTATCCGGTAAACCTTTCGCCCGTGCTGTGCGGATATAATCTTGACGCAGCACGTCCAAAAATTGTCCGCGCATCAATCTTTGTAAACCAGCAAAACCTGTGACGCTGAGGGCGACTGTTGGCAAAATTAAGTGCCAGCAGTAATCGAGAATTTGACCCCACCAAGGTAAGTCTGCGTGATCGATGCTCGTCATTCCTCCGACGGGAAACAGAGGCGAAGTATTCTGGGCAAAAAATAGCAGCAATAAAGCCGTAATAAAACTGGGAAATCCTTGTCCGGTGTAGCTGACTACTTGCAAAATGCGATCGACTGTTTTATTCTGATTAACGGCCGCGACAATTCCCAAAGGAATCGCGATCGCCCAAGTTACAATCATAGATGCGATCGCCATCAACAACGTCGCCGGTACTCTTTCCCACAGCAACGAAGCTACGGATCGCTGATACACAAAACTCGTGCCAAAATTCCCCTGAGTCACAATTTGTTTCAGCCACAGCCCATACTGCACAATCGCTGGTTTATCTAAGCCGAACTGCTGTTCGAGTTGCTTGAGTGTCTCAGGCGAAATCTTCGGATTTTGGCTCAAAGTATCCAAGTAATTTCCCGGTGCTAGCTCAATAATTGCAAAACATAGAGCCGATGCTAAAAATAGTGTTAAAAGTGCCTGCAACAGTCGCTTGACAACATAGGTAAATGTCTCGTTACCAAACAGAGATTTTAATCCTCGCCAATTTCGGTTAGATTTAATAGAAGTCATTAGTTATTAGTTATTAGTTATTAGTTATCAACAGGACTTAACCAGAATCTTATCTGTAGGGTGCGCAGTGCGCACCTTACCACAGTAATTAACAGTTAACTGACTAATACTCAACTAGCGTGACGATCGGCACATCCGGCAATTTCTGCCTGCCGCCCAAAGCCAGCAATTCAATCACAAAAGCAAAACCGACAAGCTCGCAGCCCGCTTGCTGCAACAACTGAGCCGTTGCTGCGGCTGTGCCGCCAGTGGCGATTAAATCGTCCACAACCAGCACCCGGCTGCCGGCTGTCATGGCATCTTGGTGCATTTCCAGTCGATCGACACCATACTCCAACTCGTACTCCGCAAAATAAACTTCCGCAGGCAGTTTCCCCGGTTTGCGAACAGGAATAAAGCCTACTCCCATTTTATAAGCCAAAGGCGCGCCAAAGATGAAGCCGCGGGATTCCATACCCACCACATAGTCAGCAGACATTGCAGAGCATTTTTCGGCTAACCTGTCAACGGTGTAGCTCAGCCCTTGCGGGTTGCTGAGCAAAGTTGTAATGTCTCGAAACATAATTCCCGGCTTCGGGAAATCAGGAATGTCGCGAATCAGAGATTTGAGATCCATAAGCTTGCAGATTGGCGTTGAGGGTAACGAGGCATCAAAAATGGTACAATGATAACCTCAATCGATTTGAGATTTGAGATTTGAGATTTTAAATTTTAGATTTTAGATTCACTCTATGTAAACAAATGTCATAATTTCCTAACAACAGGGTTGAATATCAAGATTTGTCACCCTATGATCTAAAGTCAAAAATATAATATCTAAAATCCAATGATCAAGTTGGCAGCACGAGTGGGTGAGGTTCCTCCTTCCATAACCTTGGCGATCGCAGCTAAGGCTAAAGCCATGAGGGCAGAAGGGATTGATGTCTGTAGTTTGAGTACGGGAGAACCCGACTTTGATACCCCCGAACACATTAAAGCGGCGGCAAAGCAAGCTTTGGACGCGGGGAAGACTAAGTATGGCCCTGTGGCTGGGGAACCGCAGTTAAAAGCTGCGATCGCCCGCAAACTCCAATCCGACAACAATCTCAACTATCAACCGGAAAATATCCTTGTCACCAACGGCGGCAAGCATTCTCTCTACAATCTGATGATGGCTCTGATCGAGGCGGGAGACGAGGTAATTATTCCGGCTCCCTACTGGCTGAGCTATCCAGAAATGGTCAAACTCGCCAGTGGCAAGCCCGTAATTGTACGGACAGATGCTTCTACAGGATATAAAATTACACCGGAACAACTGAATCGAGCGATTACTCCCAAAACCAAGTTATTTGTGCTCAATTCGCCATCTAACCCGACGGGAATGGTTTACACTCCAGCGGAAATCAAAGCGCTGGCCGAGGTAATAGTCGATCGAGATATCTTAGTCGTTTCGGACGAGATTTACGAAAAAATTATATATGACGGCGCCAAACACGTCAGCATCGGTTCCCTGGGTAAGGAAATCTTCGATCGCACCCTGATCAGCAGCGGTTTTGCCAAAGGTTACTCAATGACAGGCTGGCGCATTGGCTATTTAGCCGGGCCGATCGAAATAATTAAAGCCACCAGCACCATTCAAGGTCACAGTACGTCAAACGTGTGTACCTTTGCACAGTACGGCGCGATCGCGGCTTTGGAAAGCAGCCAAGAGTCTGTCGAAAAAATGCGTCTCGCTTTTGCCGATCGGCGTGAGGTAATATTTGAATTACTCGATGCTATCCCTGGAATTAGCTGCATCAAACCAGACGGCGCTTTCTATATGTTTGTCAATATCAGCAAGACGGGAATGACTTCTCTGGAATTTTCCGACGCTTTCTTAGAACAGCAACAAGTTGCAGTTATTCCGGGGATTGCTTTTGGCGCAGACGACCACATTCGCTTGTCTTACGCCACCGATTTAGGCACAATTAAAAAAGCCGTAGAAAGGCTCGATAAGTTTGTCCGTAGCATCTAAAAATTAGTCATTGGGCAAACAGGTCATTAGTCATTAGTTATTAGTTATTAGTTATTAGTTATTTGTTATTTGTTCTTGGTAGCAACTGACTAATTACCGATCGCTGTTGACTATTGACTGTTGACTGACTACTGCTGACTGTTGACTAATACCAATTTTAAAAAGTCTTGCTACAGTAATTATCTTATATAAATTATCGTTCATTCACTCTCACCACCGGCCGGACACGGCACTGCCGTTTCCCTACAGACGATAGCTGATAATTTATATGTAGCACTACTTTTCAGAATTGGTATAACTACTGCTGGCCAATGCCCTGTTTGGCCAATGCCCTGTTTGACTAATGACTAAAGCTGTTTAGTCATAATTTCCTTGAGCAAATCCAGCCCCTTCTTAACTCGCCGAGAAACCGTCACCGCGCTGATACCCAAGCGTTCGGCCGTTTCCTTCTGCGTCAAATCGTAGAGAAAAACAAACTCCAATATCTCACGAGTCCGTTTTTCCAACATCGCCAAAGCTTGCTGTACGCGAATTTGATCCTCTTGGGCCAACTGAAAACTCCGATACTTGCTATCGGGAACCAATTCTCCAAGACTTGTCGCGCCCTCATCTTCATCTTGCACCGGCGCATCTAAACTTAAAGGCGATCGGTTGAGATGGGCTAACTTAATTTCTCGCCATTCTTCTACAGAAACTTCAAGCACTGCTGCTACTTCAGCATCCGTAGGTTTGCGGTTGAACTGCACCTGCAAATCCTTGATTGCTGCGACAGATTTGCGTTCCAGGGCCAGCCAGTGGCGGGGAACTCGCACAGAAGGGCTTTTGTCCCGCAAGTAGTGCTGAATTTCGCCCCGAATGTAGGGAATTGCAAAGGAACTAAAGGCGTGTCCCTTCGAGATATCAAATCGCTCTATCGCCCTAATCAACCCAATGCACCCCACTTGCAGCAAATCGTCGTAGCCTTCACCGCACTGGTTGAGCCAGTGGTAAACTTCTTTTCTCACAAGTCCAATATTCAGTTGAACTAACTGATTGCGGACTTCATTCGATCCAGAATGTTGATACTCGCGCAACAATTGTAAATTTTCGCTTTTTAGCTCGTTCGGGGCTGTGGTAGACATGGTGGCATAAGGGTTGGTAGAGCAGAGGACTGATGTTGCTTTAGATCTAGTTCCAATCTAGCCTAAAAAAATCATCTTGATTGTGGTGTAATCCTAGCACTTCATCAGTGTGACAGCGGACACACCAGTTTAATTTTGGGGCTGCACAGCGATTTGGCGCGGTCATCGAAAAATATTTAGTAAAATCCGTAATTTTACGGAGATTTTTTCACACCACATTATAAGCCAAAAGCTGTTTAAATGCAATATTTTAATTAATTAAAAATCTCACTTAATAAGTCGTAACTCATAACACTTAAATCATAAATTTAGTCATTAGTCAACAGTCTTAAGTTATCTTGCTCAAGACTGTTGGCTAATGAAAGACGAGCAGTAGCTTTAGGGCAAAAAACTGCTCAAATTCGTTGGCGAAGCCCTCGCAGAGGATCGCTAGCGAATGCCAATTTTAGGACACAGAAGGCTCAATGCGAGCGTAAAACAAACCGCGAATTTTCACGTCCAGAGCGGGTCTAGCTCCCAAATCAGTATCAGAAGGCTGTGTGCTCTCAAAAATCCCGCCAATTTCGCCAGTGGCGCTGTTGACTTTAGCAACTTGGAGAGAAATTTTGCCCGCCTTGGTGCGGGTGTCAGCCAGCTTAACATTAGACCGTTTCAGTTTGGAATTGTCAGTAGCCGGAAGCGCTACAGCGTTGTCGTAGCCAGTCGATACACCGCGACCTTTAGGGTCTAAAAAGCCCGCGCTGCGGTAAGAAGGAACGTTAAACTCCCCTTTCAAATCCGTAGAAGTATTGATAGCAACTACTCCGGGTTCGGAACTTGCCACGAGTTCTTTAATGGTGAACAAGAAAGGTACTTGCTCCCCGCCTGGTAACTGAATCGTAATTGCTTGAAAGTCCAAGCCGTCCTCTTCTTTAAAAGTCAGAGTCCCGTCAGTACCGACTTTGAGCGTACCTTGAACTTGGTCAATGCTCGACGTGAACCGCGTCAGCAATTTACCAGGCACAAATTCTGCCTCTTGGCGTTTGTTTGCAGGTTCTTCCTTCACAAAATAAGTTGTGGGCTGCAAACACATACCAGTCAGTTTATAGGTGCCGCCCGCTTCGATCGCGATCGATCCCCGAGAAGTTTCTGCCAAGCTAGGGCAGTTATTAGCCAATCCCGTACCTCTAATCTCGTCGTAGGTGAGCAACTCGGTAGTCGCCACCGTTGTGTCAGGAGCAGAAGAACAAGCAACCAGCGCACTCATGCAAAATGCTAAAAGTGCAACAATTAAAGCACGATATTTCATTCCCAACCTCAATATCCAACATCGGATTATATTAAGAAAAAGCCCTAGTTCGAGCAAAATATAATTGCCCGCCGGCAGGCTAGGCCAGCGCCTCACGCAGCATTTAGATCCAGAGCGCTCGCTTCACCGACACCGGCTTTGACTCAAAAAATCTTGCGCAGTGTAGTGAAAATAAGCCAGAACTTTTGATTTCTCAATCAAGTTCGGATCGCAGCCCAATACACATCCTACGACGGGTTGTGCTCTTTTCTTGACTTAGACTGCAAATTAATATTGCGATCGTCAACCTACTTAAGTTACTTTGCTTATTGCCCCCGAATGACGATCGCCACTAGCTCGATTAGTCGGCTGACACCAGCGGCCCGGCACAAAGGCCTTGTAGATTTCAAAGGAAGCAGCGGTATGGACAACGGCAAAAATTTAGAGTCAGAAAAGTTGCAGTCTCAACTGCAATCGCTGACAGAGGCGATTCGGACTTTAGCCGAAAGTTGTCAGGGAGACAGCGTACTGCTTTTGACCCTGCTGCGGGGGCTGGAAGCTTCGCACCAGGAAATTCGGGACGGTTTGTTTCAAGCGTCTTTTCCCGACAATCGCCAAGCACTTTACAAACTGCTCAGGAATATTGAAGCCAATGGCGGCTGGCCTTACATCCACCGCATGA
>JAYUGZ010001024.1:0-2649 GCA_043767465.1 Cyanobacteriota bacterium | reverse complement strand
GGCATTTTATCGGATATTTCAAGCTTTTTTGTTCAATCAGGCAAAAATATTTCGCAAAGCTGGAAACGAACTGGAATTGCTTTATAGGCAATACTGGCCTGCGGCTAATGCTAAAGGTCGATCGAAGGATGCAGAACACAGTAATTCTTCCTTTGGTTCCGATGGTTTGAACAGGCGTTCTCTCAATTCTCAAGAATCGGGAGAACGTCTCAGGGAGCCGAAATTGAAAGGTTCCGATCCTGATGTTGATTCAACTTCTAATAATTAGAACAAAGGAGAACTGATGAAGATTCACTTAGATACTCCTGCTGAAGAGGCTCGGATTGAACTGCTTCCTTTAATTGACGTGATATTTTGCATTCTGACATTTTTTCTGCTGGCGGCTTTGCAAGTGACTGGCCAGCAAGCAATTAGTGTCGATTTGCCCAAGGCGAAAACGGGACAAAGGCAGGTGCGAGAGATGCTGATTGTCAGCATTGACGATTTCGGACAAACTTATATAGACCAATTGCCTGTTAATTACCAACAGCTCGATCGAGTTTTAAAGAGTTTCCAGACCAAAAATCCTGCCGGGTTGACGGTGTTGTACGCTCCTCAAAATGCTAAATACGCCAAAGTTGTGGAGGTTTTAGACAAATTGCGGGAGGTTGGGGGCGATCGAGTATCCCTGGCAACACTACCTAGTTCGGCTTCCTCCCCGCAGCCGAATAATCCGTCGCTTCCCAATTCTGGGATTCCTGTGGCACCTTCGGGCAATTCAGGTCAACCGCTGCCGTCTTCGGTGGCTCCAGGGCAGCAGCAGCTCAATCCAAATCGGTTTCAATCTCCTCTCCCAGCTCCGGGACAGCAGCAGTTCAATCCCAATTTTAATCCCAATCAGTTTCAATCTCCTCTGCCGGCTCCACAGCAGCCGAGCAACTCTGGGGCAAATCAGGGCATTCCTTCGGTTGCGCCCCCAGCCACGGCCCCTAATGTCAGACCAGGAGTTGCGACTCCACCGCAGAATATCCCTCCTTCCAATTAGTGAGAACGCTTCGGAAGTTCGGTAGAAGTCCGAAGGAAGTTAGGCAAAGGATTTGATAACGGATACAACGAAGCAAGCAGAAGGGAGAAATAGAAATTCTCCCACTCTCCCCATCTCCCACTCTTTCGGGCACTCTCGCTCTCAGAGAGCAGCTTCGCGCGAGTTAGTATAAATCGCTGCCATTATTTTGGTTCAGACTGAGCCTTTTTTCTTTGAACAAGTAGATATATTTGGTATATGGCTGCGGAAGGAACTTTTGCAGACATTTCGTCATATCTATCATTAAGTTATTTCTTGAGACAGATGGTGATTTTGTCAAACTATTGTTACCTTTTGTAATATACTTAAGTGATATGGGCTGGCTGGGCATCCTGAAACCAACAGCCGATCGCTGAAATAACTTACAAATCTGGTAGATCCAGGTTTTTACTTTCAAGTCACCTTTACTTACAGAGGAGTCTTTCGTCATGAGCCAACCAGCAGAATTGTCTTTGGAGCAGCAATTTAGTCTGTGTTCCTTCAAAACACAGGTAAGTGACATGAGCCGCGAACAAGCTCAGGAGTTTTTGGTCAAGCTTTACGAGCAAATGATGTTGCGGGAAACCATGTACCGCCATTTTCTGAAACACCACTGGGGTTTAGAACCAAATCCAGGCCTTGAGTAGCCAAGAGTCGCAGTCGGCGACCTCCGTCTCTTACTCTCTTCCCTCAGGTGGAAATGAGTTGGGGGTGATGGGGCGTCACTCTTTTACCAGAAGGAAGGCTTCAGAAGGAAGATGGAACAAGGAAGATGGAAGATGGAAGATGGAAGATGGAAGATGGAAGATGGAAGGCGCAATAAATAAGAGGGTTTGAGCAGTTAAGAACGTCCTAACTATCTGGGCGCGGTTGCTATCAAAGGCAGAAGACTTCTTCAAATACTTGAGGATAATTAGAAAGTTTCTGTGTGGATTAAACTCAATTTGAGGCGTCGCTCTGAGCCATCTGTCGATCGACACTGCTGGAAGAACCGAATATAATCGATCGTGGCTAGACTCAAAACTTTGATAATTTTTGAGCAGAGATCTTAAAGTTTTAATAAAATAAATATATTTGTCGGTACTTGCAGGGGATGAGGCTCGACAATAATGGCGCTAGTCGGACATCTGAGCGCGACCTCCGACCAGCAACACCTTCAATTTTCACATCAAACTCTAGAACTGACAACTGTTGACAAGCAGAGAAAGAGTTATTCAGGCTGGCGTTCCAGAGTCGCCTCCATCGTACTCGTCAAGTAATGACCAGACATGATGCCACTAGATTGGTAGTAGCGGTTGTCATCAACGCGGTGAAGGGTATCAAAACCCGTCCGCCGCTGGCGTTCGTCTCCCAGTACCCAGTAACGCTGGACGATCGACTGGGGAGCAATCCAACCTTCGCCCTCGACGCGGCCGAGTTCGCTGTGTTGGAGTACAAAAGTATACTGCCGTTCATCGCTGTTGAGGTGTCCCCGGTACTGCAAAAGAATCTCTTCGCGATCGCCTCCTGGAAACACGAGCTTCGTCACCATACTGAACCAATCTGTTCGGTTCCAGCTCACTAAAGTTTTGCCTTTAACCGTAATTGGCACGCCATTGCGCTCAATC
>JAYUGZ010001023.1:0-16814 GCA_043767465.1 Cyanobacteriota bacterium | reverse complement strand
GCCATCCAAGCATAGTGCATGGCAAACCAAGTTTTCCCAGTTCCGAATTCTCCTAAAACTGAAATATGTTCTTTTACTGGGTCATCTAACCACAGGTCAATATAACCTTCGATCCAGCCATCTCGCCCGCCATAATGACTCACGCCTATCTTGCGGTGAGTATCGGGGTCAAATTCTTCTTTCGTACAAGCTAGCGGCACGTATTTCTTATCAATTCCGCGGCTGGTAATTTCAGTTTCCAGCCAATCCAGATAAGTGGTAAAATCGGCATCTTGATCCAGCAATTCATCGAAAGTAAAGCAAGCTAGATCGCGATTTTCATCTTTTTTTACTTCATCCCGCGCGGCGCTACTGATGCGGCGGGCGGTGACTAACCAGCCTTCATCGGTGCGCTGTTTTTCCACCGACTCGCGCAAGGCTGAGATATCCCTGAGTCCGGCTTCTCCGGCAATTCCGCGCACTAAAATGCGATCGTACCGATTGCGTCTCACCGGAACATTTATAATCCATTCAAAATAGTTATCTTCCGAGATTTGATAGGTTTCAAACTTATAACTTAAGGTTTCAAACCAACCGCGAACTTGTTGTGATAAAATAAAGACTTGAGACTTTTGAATATTCGTTGATGCGGCTGCCGGAAGTGCGGGATAATCTTCAGCTTCCAATCTTGCAAATTCGGTGCGAATTCCTTCCAGCGTGGGGAGGCGTTCGATGCGATCCATTACCATAGATAGGCGTTTTTGCAAAGAGGCGATCGCATTTCCCACCATCACATCACCCAGCGTCCGCGTCCGCTTTGCGACTTCCATAAACACGGCCGCAAATGCCATGAATTCCCGTCTGGGGTCAATCCCTAAATCTCGAAGTTCTTTACCTAAAGCACTCTCATTCAGATATTCATCGCCTGCTTTAATTAAAATGGCTGGGCTATCGGACTCGAAAGCTTTGCGAAATGCTGATTCAATCTCTTTTTGGCGAAACAGTTCTAAAATCTGCTTGGGTTTGCCTGCGCCGTACTCTACTAAAGTATAAACATAAACTCCGCTAAAATCTGCTGGTGGCGCATCGGGGTCAAGGTTAAATCTTTTTAATGTTTTGATGACAGTTTCGTTGCGTTGAAGCCTGTCTCTGATGGTGCCGAAGGGAATGGCAGTCAGGAGGCTGATAACTAAGTCGAGACTAATTGGGATCATTTAGGCTTTCCTGTTTATCGGTGGGAGTTGTTCTCGAATCTCAAATCGGTAGGCTGTGTCCCTGAAATGCGTTGCGGGCGATCGCAAACCGCTCTAATTTTATGTTAACAGGATTTACGCGCTCCGACCAAAGAAACCGGGTTTTTACCGAATCTGCTGGTTGGAACACGTCTTTTCGTCAAAAACCCGGTTTATGACCACCCGTGCGTAAGTTATATCCAGTTAATCGATTTAACATTTTTTACGCGACTTGACAACCATAAATCAGAGGAAAAACCGACATATATTGTAGTACAAATAGCTCTCATCTTAGTGGTTATTTCATAGATATAAAAGCTAAAATATAGATAACTTACAAATAAATCTTGCTATCTATGAAAATACAATCTTCCGTCTTAGTCCACCTAGGATTTGGCAAATATGTACGATCGGACAAAGTAACAGCAGTAATCCCAATCGAAGCAGAACGCGGCCCAGGACGGCGTACTTTCGTGCATATAGACGGCGAACTAGACCCGATCGTGGCTTCCCGCGCCGAAGATACGATCGTCCGCGATTTGGTGCAAGAACCGCGCGAAATTACTCAAGCCCGCCAACAACAGGAAATACTGCAAGATTTGCTCGCTGATTTGAACAATGTCAACGTCACCGTGCGCCGCATCAGCCGCGATGAAGGTGGACTCGATCTCGAACTTTTAGAACGTCGGATTCGCCAAATCTTAGAAGCATAAAAACAAAAGACCGCCCGCGCGGTCTTTCTGATTAAGTCCAGGACGCACCGATACCTCAGAAACCCGGTTTATTCATAGATTTCTCGTTCCTGTTCGCAAATTTTTCGTAGAAACCGGGTTTCTAGCCAAATTACGGTTCGGCTAAGACCATCCTCAAGGCAAAACGATGTGAAAAATAGACTCTGCGATTGCTTTCCTACCCTTCGGGAACCCCTACGGGGAACGGATCGCTTCGAAGAGCGTTCCTCGCAATGACAACTCTTAACCCAAGGGTATTGGTTTCTAGCCCCATGCTTAATTCATCTTATTTTTGGTCTCGCAGGAAACTTTAAGTTAAGGGTTTCATTGTAACTTCAATGTCCGCTAAGCCTGTGAGTTTTTCCACCAGTGGCTCTACTTCAACTCGCGGTACAAAAATAGTTAAAGCTCCCGGAATGCACTCAATAGAAAGTGGAGTCATGCCCACAATTTCGCCGTCTACCACCACTTTTTGAGCAGGATCGGCAGTGATTTTTACTTTTTTGGCGCGCAAATAACCGATATCGTCGCTATCGGTAGGATTGCCGCTCAGGGCTGTTTGCAATAAATGATAAGAGGCTGCGATCGCCCCAGCCTTAGTCTGAGGCGCTACCAGCGTCACGTCCAGCAAGCCGTCATCAAAAATAATCCCGGCAGGCCCTTGCGCTAAAATCGATGTAGGTGGCGCTGCATTCGCTACTGTCACAGCCACAGCAGTAACGGTGATAATTTTATCTTCGGTTTCGATTTCCGCTTCAAATCTTTCTAAATTGTTTAACTGTTTAATTCCCGAGAGAATGTAAGCCAGCATTCCCCAGCGATTCTTCATTTCGCGATCGGCTAATTCGACAGTTTCCGCCTCAAAACCCACTCCAGCTAATAAAACCATCGGCATTTTATCGTTGCAAATCGCCGCATCCACCACCCGCGTCAACCCTCCCAAAATATTTGCGCAGGCGGTGTCGATTGTATTGGGAATGTCTAAAGCATTCGCAAAAGCATTCGCAGTTCCCCGCGAAATGATTCCTAAAGGAATATTTGTGCTGACAATCGCGCCGGCAACCGCTGATAATGTGCCGTCGCCCCCAGAAGCAATAATTTCCTCAACTCCTCTAGCAACTGCTTCGTGGGCGAGTTGATCTGCGTCTATTTCTACCGTTGTCAGCCGAATATCTAAGTCAATAAACGGCTCTAAAAGTTCCTTGATTCTAGCTAAGTCTTGGTCTGCGTCGCTGTTGCCGGCGACGGGATTGAAAATTAGGCAAGCTGAACGTTTCATGTTTGGTAATAGGGGATGGGGAATGGGGAATGGGGAATGGGGAATGGGGAATTGGTAATTATGTCCTGTCGAACGACTACAATCAAATTGGTTTGATCGTTCGGACTTCAGTCCTTATAAAATTCTGAGGACTGAAGTCCTCACTACGAACCTAGAACGGTGCAGTATTTGTGCTGGAGGTTTAATTAAGACTTGACAAAAGTCCACTCTAAGACTTCGCGCGGAGCTTTTTGCAGCGCTTCCTTGATTTCCTTGTTGCTGTCGAACTTGACTTGATCCAAATGACACGCTTCGACATTCACAGTAAATTTATCGTCTTCAAAAGGCCAAGGAGTTACAGTCACGAGTTCGTTGCTGTTCTGTACAATATCGTAGCGCTTGCCGTCGGGGCCGACACTAATTTCTAAAGCTCGTTCTCCGGCGGGTAACTCGCCGCTGCAAAGAATTAATGATAGCCGATCGCACCACTGGAAAAAAGCATAAGCTGATTCGGCCTCTTCCTTAGAAATCTTCATCTCCTCGCGCCACTTTTTTTGGTTGGCGAGTTGTTCGTCCAAAAATTCGTCGAGTTCCTTCGACTCTCCCCGCTTTCCTTCATTCAGAAAGCTCATGTGCATAGAAATCAGCATGGCTACCCATCTACCGCGATACAGGGAATTCTCCGTCATTCCTCGCATTTTAGGCAGAGAAGTTTCCGTGCTCAAGGTGAAATCTAAGGGCGCCCCCGCTTCAGTCAAGATATCTTCTTCCCACTCTTTCTCTAAATCGTCGTGGTGGGAAATCGCGGCTATGGTTTCGTAGAGGCGAACCGGAGATTTCGAGCGCTTCCACTGTCCGCCAAGTTGGGCGGCCAGCAAAGCGTGGGCGCGGTGATAAATAATTTCCCAGCCGGTGGCGGTTAAGTTAGCAATCATTGAATTTTTCTCCTGAATTTAAGTTGAGTGCACGCATTGAAGATTTCCGCGTTTGAGACATAAACAATTAATTTGGTTCGATGGTTCGGACGAAGAGTCCTTCTAAAACTGAGGACTGAAGTCCTCACTACCAACCTAGAAACGAAGTTAAATCACAAAAGGTTCGATCGCGATATCCTGCCATTTTCCCTCAAATCTTTCGACCACCAAAGGTCTGATTCTGAACTTGGGGGGAGTCCCGTCAAGAACATCAATCCGCAAACACGAATAAGGACGGCGTTTGTGGGAACCTTGGCCGCTGCGGCCGACAAATAGCAAAGATTCTGCTACCTGGCGGCCTGTTTTTTCAGCACCGGTCGATCGCGCCAACCGATAAGCTTCCGGGCTCGACGGTTCGTGCAATATCGGCCCTTCCGGGCGCTGGCGGCGGAGACTGTGCCCGCTTCCCCCGCAGACAATCCAATTAATCCCAGAGTCGCCGTGTCCGGTATCCCCAGTGCGCAGGTATTCCAAACAGTGGGCGTGGCCTGTGAGTACCAAATCTACTAGGGGACGCCCCCGCGCTGCTTTCCCAACTGCATCGGCCACCGCGTCGAGCACCTCGCGCAACCGCAACCGCACCGCCAAAGTTTGAGCTTGATTCCACTTTGTCGCCTCGGTTACGTAGGGGGGATGGTGCAGGTAAATTACCCGCCCCCGCACGTCTGAATCGCCCCAAGATGCAATCAGCCGCATTTTGAGCCATTCGAGTTGTTCAAAGTCCGTGGCGGCAGTTTTGTCCGGCGACAGTTGTTTGTCAATGTCGATCAGCATTTCGTCAACTTGCTCTAATTTGGCGCGCAAGTCGTCTAGCTGTTCGGCTTCCTCGGGAATTTCGGGGTTTAGCCGATCGCACATTTCCAGCATTTCCACTTTGTCTTTTTCCAACTGCTGGCGATCGAGTTCCAAATTTTGGCGGCGAATGTCGCCCTGTTTGGTTTTCGGGATCGGCAAAGGTTCGTTGAAGGTATTGGAATCGAGGGCGAAGAAGTCGATACCCCCGCTGCGAAACGTGTAATAGCGGTTGGGTAAGCGCGTAAAGCGTCCGGGTTGGTAGCGGATGCAGCGGCCTGTGCTGGTGCTGGCGGTGTAGTGGGCGTCTAGGTGGCGATCGAGTTCTCCCGGCAATTTATGAGCTTTCAGGTAGTCGAGAAATGCTTTAGCGTAGGCATTTCCGATCTCAGAACCGTGCCAGCCGACATCGAGATCCAACTTGGAACCCAACAGCTTCCGCAGCGGCAAAGCTGTCGCCGACAGAATGCCGTAGAGTACAGGCAAGTCGTAATAGTCGTGGTTTCCGGGTACTGGTAAAAACGGAAAGTTAAACACCATGCGATCGTAAGCAATCCGAGATGGTTGCTCGCCGCCGACGAGAAACTCTCGGTAGGGGCGAATAAAATTTTGCAAGTAATATTCGCTGGAGCCCACCAGATACACTACATCGCCCGTGTGGAGGACGAAACGGCAAGTTTCGCGTTCCGAGAGCATCTTTTCGGCAACCTGCCGCTGGGGGTTGTGGCCGCGGTGGTTGCCCGTGCCACTGTCGCCTAGAACTAAAAACGAAAACTCTGGGGAGTCTGTTGTTCGATCGTCCAAAACCATACGAGTTTGGTCGATTCCCCGATCGGCGATCGACTGTTCTTCCCACCGCACCCGCTCGTTCATTTTGCGGATTTTGACTATTATTCGCGGGTCGGACACGAATTTCACGCCACCTAGTCTCCCAAATTGCTCAGTTCCTACTTAATAGTGCAGCGGGCGATCGAGTTTTTACCTCTGTCTAAAAGCTGAACATTGATCGGGCAAAAGCCTGTGGGGGCTAGGAACCCGGTTTCTGCTTGTCGTCGATTGGCGATCGAGCTTTGATTTATCTCAGAAACCGGATTTTTTTGAGATTTAGCTATGCGGTTCTTGACTCAATACGCTTGGGCCCGAACCCGATCTCCCTGGCGCCCCCCTTAAAAAAGGGGGGACAAGAACTTCATCAAAGTCCCCCTTTTTAAGGGGGATGCGAGGGGGATCTCCGGGGAATAAACAGCGTTAACCCAAGCGTATTGGTTCTTAACTAATCGGTCAAATCTAATGTTATTGATGATACCGATGCCCTAGTTCCGGGAATCGCCGCAAACTTGAAGTTTTAATTCTTTCCTCTCTCCCTCTCTCGCTCTCTCCCTCTCTTGCCCTCTGGCTTTTACCCCCCAATCGGACTCTTGACAACAGCAATTTTTGAGTCAGGAGCAATAGCACGATCGCAGCGCGTTTTGATACCATTCAATCAAGCCCAAGACAATCAGGGAATGTAGTGGAGGTGCCTAAATGGAGCTTTTCGGAGAACAAAAACGGTGTCTGGATGCTTTGGTAGCGTCGATCGAGCAATTGGGAGGTCGAGTAGATATTCCCAAGCTGGAGCAGATAGCCGAGTTAATCATTCAAACGATGAGAGGGCCTTGGCGCTACTTTCACACGTCGGAACACATTTTTGAGGTGGGGGGGTCAGTCGATCCGATCGAGGTGCTGGCGGCGCTGTTTCACGACCTCGTGTACGTGCAAGTCGATCAAGGCGTCAGTTTCAATATTAGTAGCGCCCTTTGTCCTTTTGTCAAAGAGGTGCGATCGCAGTTAGTGATTAGAGATGAAACCGAACTACCCGACGATGCCATGTATCACCTCATGGCTTCTGTGTTTGGGTTTGTTCCCGGTAAAACTCTCTCTCCCTTTGCCGGCCAAAACGAATTTTTGAGTGCTGTGATTGCTGCCAAATCTTTGGAGCCTTTTTTGCCAGCCAGTACGATCGCCGAAATCGCCACTTGCATCGAGGCTACTATTCCTTTTCGTCCGCTTTCGCCCAGCGGTTTGAGCGCGATCGAGCTTTTGCACCAACGCTTAGTCAGTGTAAATCGCGATTTTAATTTCCGATGGACTGATGCCCAAATCCCAGAAATTGTCAAGCGTGCTGTGAGGCTATCAAATCGGGATGTAGAGAATTTTGCCTCTGGAAATTCCTCTAATTTCTTAGACAATACCTGGAACTTGATGCCGGAAACCAACCACGAATTGAGCAATGTCAATTCCTATACTGTGGGCGGATACCGCAAGTCTCTGCAAAAAATGGAAGGATTTTTAAACTTCCTCAAACCCGAACTGGTTTTCCAGCAGTTTTTGCAAGAGCCGGACGATGAAACCTACGCTAACATGATTGCCCAAACTCGCAAAAATATCGCAGTTGCCAAACTTTATCTGGGTATCAAGCTAATTACCATCGCCATTTTAGAAGCTCTTTCCTACCGTTTGGGTCGCGACATTCCGCTTTCGACTATGATGGGAGAATTGCGCGCACCAGGATTCAAAACATCAGTTTTGGAGGATTATTTGCCCAACCGACAAATCGCCTACCCCTTAGAAAGTCAGCTAGAAAAAGAGGTTTTAGATATCCTAGCAATAGGACGCAATCAAGAATCTCCCTATGATATTAAAAACTCTCCCGTGGCTACGTTTATCATTAAATCTATCGGCTTTGCTGAAACAGAAAACTTTTTGAAGAAAGCTCAAGAATTTTTTGCCGGTCATATTTCATCGGAAGAGTTTCTATCTTACTGCGCTCCCGATATCATCGAGACCATCTCCTCCGGGGTAATGAAGCTCTTCGACAGCAGAAAGATGGCTTTAGGGAAAGTTAAGTTAGCTCACCAAACTGTTTCTTAGGATATAGATAGGACGTACGGTTTCAACCGCATCTACACAAATGTAGGCGTTAGCCTTTGGGAAGGGTAGTCCGGATGGTGCGCGGTGTAAAGCAAATAACGCAATTTTAACTTCCCAATCTTCAACCCGCTATACAAGCGGGTTTTGTTTGTATAGACGCGGTTTCAACCGCGAGCGTCTTCTAATTTATTTACCACAAAGAATTGGTTTGAAGCCGGAGCCCTTAAAGGCGAGAAATTAAAACAAGACTATTCATTACTTGAATCCTCTTCCTTCCAGGTAGAGGTCGCCCTCAAGCAGTCAACTGTCAACCCTTCGGCTTCGCGAGCGGGCGAGCTGTCAACACTCAACACTCAACACTCAACACTCAACACTCAACTGTCAATCTGTTCTTTCGATGATAATGGTCATGTGAGCGACTAATGCACCGATCGCGCCTACTGCTGCAATGACTGGAAACAAAGCGGCACCGATCACTCCGCCAACTACTCCCACCGTCAGAGGAACTTCTACCAAGATCCGTCCTTCTTCATTTTTGATAATGATGCGGCGGATATTGCTTTCGTGAATCAGTTCTTTAACTTTAGCCACTAAATCATCGCCATTAATCTTCAACTCCTCGACGCTAATTTTGTCCTGAGTATAAATAGGGGTTTCTAAGGGAGTCGTTTCAAAGTTAACCTCAGTAACTTTTTGGCTCGAAATATTTCCCGATACAGGTATTGATTCGAGTTCTCTAGCCCCGACCGGTTCTTGTAAGCGATCTGTAGGTGTGTCCATTTTTTGTTCTCCTTGGCAGTAAAAGTATTTCTGTATAGAATTACCTAGTAAAGATAACACGCAACTTTTTGTAGATAAATCATTCTTTTGGGTGATATTGTTGCTGGTGCTGTCGTGCTTTTCTCTTCATTTTTAACGGCGACAATCCAAAATCCGTCCTCCGCGGACTCGATTCTGTCTGCTGCCAGAAGCAAGTTCGGCAAGGAGCAAGGTACGGGATGCTAGGGATGTAGCGGATAGAAGCAATCAGCAACAGGGAATATTTTTCCCCTCTCCCCTTCTCCCCCTCCCCTTGTGCCAATACGCTAACTGTCTGCATATCGCCCTCGTGGCGCCAGGGCCCTTCAAAAACCTGCGATCGCCACAGCCACAGGATTCAAGCTAGTTTCACACTCTCAGATACTCAAACTCAACAGGTGTACCGGTTGAAATAGTGACATTGTACTGAAAGTGCGATCGCCGGGCCGTTTATAGAGTTAACACATCTAATTCGGCAAACCGCACATGGAAACCGTCGCTTACTTTACTCCAATGTCCTTTCAATTTGCCAGCGTGCGATCGCCCTCCCAAACCCGGCCCCCCCAGGTTCCTCCACTCAACATCTTAGAGTTTCTAATGAGAATTGCCTAAAATAAAGGGGAAGGAGAAGTCATCATGATCGCAATATTATCGCAACCAAACCAACTCAATAAAAATGAAGTTAAGGTTGGGGCAAAATCGGGTAAAATACAATTACTTCCTTCTGCTTCCCCTTTATTTCCAGTGTTAGATTTGCCAGAGACAGAATTTGAATATCAAGTTGGCGGTAGCTTACCAGCCAATGCTCCTACCTACGTAACCAGAGCAGCCGATTGCGAACTTTACGACTCGTTAAAAACAGGCGAGTTTTGCTACGTACTCACCGGGCGACAAATGGGAAAATCGAGTCTGCGGGTGCAAACAGCGCGCCGCTTGCAAGCAGAAAACACCGCCTGCGGGATTGTTGACATCACGGGAATTGGCACTGCCGAAATAACTCCCGTGCAGTGGTATGCCGGCTTTACAGCCACTCTCGCCAACAGCTTTAAAATTAAAATGAATGTCAAGACTTGGTGGCGCGATCGCGAACACTTGCCGCCAGTCGTTAGATTAAATGAATTTATCGAACAGGTATTGCTCCCTTCATGCGATCGCAATATCGTGATATTTATCGACGAAATTGACAGCATTCTCTCCCTCAACTTCAGCAGCGACGACTTTTTTGCCATGCTGCGTGGCTGCTACAACAAACGCGCCGAAAATCCCGACTACAACCGCCTGACTTTTGCCTTATTTGGAGTCGCAACTCCTCAAGATTTAATTGCCGACAAAACCCGAACTCCGTTCAATATTGGTCGCGCCATCGAGCTCAAAGGATTCGATCTTGCCGAAGCAGCACCTTTAGCCCGAGGCTGGCCGCAAAAAATAGATAATTCCCAAGAAATTCTCCAAGAAATCTTAGCATGGACGGGAGGACAGCCATTTCTCACCCACAAAATTTGTCAATTAACGTCTCAAAAGTTAGCAGCACCAACCGAGAGCAACTGCAATAGCCCAGCTAACAGTCAGTTATTCATTGCCGAATTAGTGCAGTCGAGCGCCTTGGACAACTGGGAATTTCAAGACGAACCGGAACACCTCAAAACAATTCGCGATCGCCTTTTGAGAAATCCCCAGCACACCAGCCGCTTGTTAGGAATTTACCAACAAATTTTAGCCGCCGGTGCGACTCTCCCCAACGCCACAGAAAAACCAGCAGGACAATTAATTCCTCAAGCTACTTCTTCTGAAGACAGTTCCGAAAAAAGGGAACTGTTACTATCTGGTTTAATTGTCAAAGATCGAGGAAAACTGAGAGTCTTTAACCAAATTTACGCCTCGGTTTTCAACCGAGAATGGATACAGCAAGAATTAGCAAAGCGCAGACCTTACTCTGAGTCCCTCGACGCTTGGTTCGCATCCAACCATACCGACAGTTCTCGCTTGCTGCAAGGCAGATCTCTGGTAGAAGCGTTAACCTGGGCGGCAGACAAAAGTTTGAGCGATCGCGATTATCAATTCCTATCAGCTAGCCAAGAACTAGAAAATCTCGAAGTTCAAAGAGCTTTGGAATTAGAAAAAGCAGCCTCAAAAATATTGGCAGAGGCAAATTTAGTATTGACTAAAGCTCAGCAAAAAGCCAAGCTGACAGTCCAATTGAGTTTGTTCGGACTCGCTGCCATTTCCGCAATTTCTGCCAGCATCGTAGTGCAGGCGGAGCGAGTTGCTGCTCGCG
Organism: Cyanobacteriota bacterium; assembly: GCA_043767465.1. Classification (GTDB taxonomy): domain Bacteria; phylum Cyanobacteriota; class Cyanobacteriia; order Cyanobacteriales; family Microcoleaceae; genus Microcoleus. The sequence goes on along the minus strand of JAYUGZ010001023.1, from coordinate 5,865 downwards.
CCCAAAATCAAAAAAAACAAGCGATAATTACCCAGATTGAAGCTCTCAACTCCACCGCCGATATTTCCCTAAGCTACGACGAGCTAGGAGCTTTAATCGCAGCAGTCAGCGCGGCCAAAAAAATGCGAGACATCCAAGTTTCCCCAGCGCTCAAAGCACAGACAGTAAATATACTGCACCGAACCCTAAATGCAGTCCGAGAACGCAATCGTTTGGTTAACGGACACACAGCTAATTTTAGCCCAGACGGCAAGTTAATTGTAACTGCTGGTGACGATTTTCTTGTGAAAGTTTTTCAACCTAACGGCAAATTACTTTTGAGCTTGCCGGGACACACCCAGTCAGTTACTGAGGTGGTTTTCAGTCCAGACAGTCAGTTAATTGCTTCTACCAGTTTTGACAAAACAGTCAGAATTTGGCACCGCGATGGAACTTTACAGCACATTTTGAAAGGTCATCAAGATTTAGTTTGGAGCGCGAGTTTTAGCCCTAATTCCGAATTAATTGCTACTGCCAGTTCTGATAAAAATATTAAGATTTGGAGTGCAGGCGGCGTTTTGCTGCACACTTTAACAGGACATACTAGACCAGTTACATCAGTTAGGTTCAGTCCTGACGGCAATATGTTGGCTTCCACCAGTCAGGATCGAACTGTCAGACTTTGGAAACGCAGCCGCGAAACAGAGTTTCGACTTGAGAAAACTCTTTTGGGACACGGAGATGATGTCTGGGGCTGCAATTTCTCGCCCGACGGTAAGATGATTGCTTCGGCGAGTCACGATTGGAAGGTGAAACTTTGGAACACTGACGGCAAGTTGCTCAAAACTATCGAGGATTCTACAGCAGGTTTGGGTAGTGTCAGTTGGAGCGCAGACAGCAAGATGCTCGCAGGGGGCAGCACTGACGGTAAGGTGAGACTTTGGCGGCCCGACGGCACTTTGCTGCACACTTTTAAGGGACATCAAGCGGATGTGTGGAGCGTGAGTTTTAGTGCCGATCGCACAACTTTAGCATCTGCCGGCAAAGATGCGTGGGTGAGGCTTTGGAATCTTGAGGCTGCTAGGGTAGAACCGGCTGAACTTGACAAATTGGTCGCAGCCGGCTGTCGCTGGTTGGGAGACTACCTGCAATACAATCCGTGTGTTGAGAGCGATCGGCATTTGTGCGAAAAAACTGATAATTGACATTTTTTGGCAATTCCCCAACATCGGTTTTGCCAGACTTGTCACATGGTAGCTAGTCTTGTCTGGATTGTCCTATAATTTTAGGTAAGGGGTAATAGCAAATGTAGTGGTATATAGCCTTTCAAGTGAAAGATGATGTACTATCCGGCATAGGGCATAGGGCATAGGGCTATGGGCATAGGGCTATGGGCATAGGGCTATCCTCAGTTTTTTGAGAACTGGTATAGTTGGCGGATGTCTATCAATCCGATCCCAATTAATGTAAATAAATGTTAAAATCAGCGATTGCTGCTATATTCGGATTAGTAGAATCTGGGATAGATAAAATTTAGTAAATAGTCAGGTTTTACCGGGGTGTCTGCTCTTAAATCGATCTCACCTGCGTATCGTTTCCGGTGACAACAGCACGATTTAAGATCAAAAAATCATGTTGAATTAACTGGATTCGAGCGAGCAGATCGGAGTTGATTGCCAAACTCTAAACTGAGTCGAAAATGCAATGCAAATATTACGCAACACTCCAGCACTCAACCGCAACGGCCAATTACCAAAGGAGGGAGCAGTGTATGAAACTGACGGGTTGAGTCCCTTGAAATCGGCGCTTGGTTTGCGATCGACTCTACAGGAATTAACCCTGTACGACTTTCTCCTAGATTCTGAGTGTCGCGGGGACGAAGTTTCTCGAATTTTTCAAGCTAATCCTTTACTTCCCGGCATCATTATCACTCAGCAAGGAAAGTTTACAGGGATGATTTCGCGCAGGCGTTATTTTGAACACATGAGCCGTCCCTACAGCTTGGAGTTATTTTCTCAACAACCTTTGTTCGTACTCTACCGCTTTACTAAAACCGATCTGTTGATTCTCGATCGCAAAACCTCGATTATGACAGCAGTGCGACAGTCTTTAGAGCGATCGCCCGAACTAATCCACGAACCAATTGTAGTGCAGGTAGAGCCGGACAGTTACCAACTTTTAGACGTGCACCAACTGCTACTTTCTCAGTTGCAGATTCACGAGTTAGCAACCGTGGCGATGCGGGAATCGCAAGCACAATTGAGGCATCAAGCCCAACAGCTCGAACTTGCCCTGCTGGAACTTCAGCGCACTCAAACCCAACTAATTCAAACAGAGAAAATGTCTTCTTTGGGGCAGTTAGTAGCAGGAGTAGCTCACGAAATCAACAATCCTATCGGCTTTATCTACAGCAATTTGCACCACGCTAAAGAGTATAGTGAAGGTTTAATGCGGATGCTTTACCTGTACCGCCAGCATTATCCCGAATCCATCGCAGCAATTGAAGCGGAATCAGAAAACATCGAGCTCGATTATTTGCTGGAAGACTTGCCGAAAGTGTTAAATTCCATGCAGCAAGGTGCAGAAAGGGTGCGCGACATCGTTTTGTCGCTGCGGAATTTTTGCAGGTTAGACGAAGCCCAAATGAAGCAAGTCAACATTCACGACGGAATCAACAACACGATTATGCTTTTGCAAAGCCAGCTTAAAGGGAAACCGGGACAGGAGGCGATCGCAATTCACAAAGAATACGGCGACTTGCCGCTGGTGCAGTGCTATCCCGGACAGCTAAATCAGGTATTTATGAATATTTTAGTTAATTCTATTTACGCTCTAATTGAGTCGAACAAACACCAAAATATCGATAAAAAAATCCATAACAAGTCGCTATGCGAGCCAAACCATTCCCAGAATACTCCCTCCTCAATTTCTAACTCGATCCGCCTGAATCCTGCCATTCGGATTAGCACAGAGTTAATCGAGGGGAAAAAGGTAATAATTAGGATTTTTGACAACGGCCCGGGGATGACAGAACCTGTTCGGAAGCGGTTGTTTGACCCTTTCTTTACTACGAAGCCGGTCGGCCAAGGAACTGGTTTGGGACTGTCGATTAGCTATGAAATTGTTGTCAACCAACATGGTGGCGAATTGAAATGCGTTTCGGATCTGGAAAAAGGAACAGAATTTGCGATCGAGATTCCACTTCAACAGTTTTCCCCAGCACAGATTTTACCTCGCTTTGCCTAATCGAAGCAGAAGGAAGTTCGGCAACGGATTAATTAACGGATTTAACGGATTTAAAAAAATTATGACTTAAGCATCGGTGGCCAGAAACCGGGTTTTTTCACCCTGATATTTGATTGCATCCCGCAGATTCGCGAAAAAACCCGGTTTCTTAGGTTGGAGTGCATCCAAGACTAAAGAATAAAACTCGTCGGCTACTGCGAACCCTTGCAAACCCACTTCCACAAAAAATGACTCGGCCCCTGTTGGCGAAGGCGGCGAACTTGTTGTTCCAAACGCTGTTTTTCCCGCTGTGGCAATCCCCGCACCCGATTGCGAGTTTGCCAAGTTAGCACTGCTAAAGTCATCGCCAAACACAAAACCAAACCGAGAGTAGGCCAGCGGTGAAAATATAAACCGTAGCGCACCGCCGCCCAAGTGAAGTTTTCTAACCACAAACCGATTTCGCGACGCAAACCCCAAATGCTCAAAGAACCGACGCTAATCCACAGCAAACTAACAATTAACCAGCGGCCGTAAATTGTTAGTTTGTGAAGCCTTTGGACTTCAATTTGAAAATTTGGGTCATTAGTCATTAGTCAGTTGACAGTTGATAGTTGATAGTTGTTAGTTGTCATTAGTTCTTAATCAGCAGTCAGCAGCTTGATAACTCATGACTGATGACCAATGACAATTAAACTTCCTCTGACGGGTTGATGGCTTCTACAGGGATGGCGATGGAGTTGCCCGTGCGACTGCGCCACCAAGCTAGCAGCGTGCTGGCAATAAAAATACTCGAATACGCACCGGCAATAAAGCCGATAATCAATGCTAAAGCAAAGTATTTGAGGGTTTCGCCGCCAAACAAAAAGATTGAAAACAGTGTCAGCAGCGTGGTCATCGTCGTGTTGATCGACCTTCCCAGCGTCTGCATCACGGCATCATCGACAATTTGATCGATCGACTGTCCGGGATTTAGCTTGATTACTTCCCGCACGCGATCGTAAATTACCACTGTATCGTTAACAGAAAAACCGATAATTGTCAAGAGAGCGACCACAAATAAACTGTCAACTTCCACTCCTTGAACCAAACCCAAAAATGAGAAAATGCCGACAGTAATTAAGACATCGTGGAAGAGAGCAACGAAAGCAAAAAAGGCGTAATCTAACTGAAATCGGAACGTCAGATAAAGAGTAATGCCAGCAAAAGAAAGGAACAAAGCCAGCAAACCCGAAGTAAACAACTGTTTGCCGAGGGTAGGCCCAACCGTATCAATTTGAATAGATTGAGGAGCAAAAGCGCCTATTTTCTCGCTCAAAGCTGCTTGCAACTTAGTGCGCTGTTCGACATCCAGAGTTTTTGTGCGCAGCGACAAACCGCGCTGTTCTTTCCCGATAACTTGAATGCTGCTACCAGCCAAACCTTGGGAGTCTAGAATTTGGCGGACACTGACAATATCGATGGGTTTACAATTTTCGGGTTTCGTGCAGTCGAGTTCAAATTGCAGCCGAGTGCCGCCGATAAAGTCCAAACTGGGGCGCAGCGGTGCACGGATGTCGGGACGAGTCCAAGAAATCGCCATCGATACTATACCTGCAAGGATGATAGCGGCGGAAAGACTCCACCAGATCGATCGCTGTTTGATCACACTGAATTGCATAAGTCAGAAGGAAGAAGGAAGAGGGAAGTTCGGCAACGGATTGTGTAACGGATGTAACGGATGTAACGGATAAGAAGGAAGAAGAATTTCTCCATGTAGGGTGCGTCAGGGGAAGAATTTTTAGCCTGTCGTCAAAACATTCTGACCTGACGCACCCTACAATAACTACGGATTACCTATTAGCTATTAGCAGCTTTTTGCAAACCGGGACAAAACCACTGAGGTTTGCGCAATCCGGGAAAGCCCAAGACTACCAAAAGTAGAGTGCGGCTGCAAGTAAGAGCAGTAAACATACTCACTGCCACGCCCAATGCTAGCGTTACAGCAAACCCTTTAACTAAACCTGCACCCAACCAGAACAAAGCAGCACAAGCAATCAGCGTAGTGACGTTGCCGTCTAAAATGCTGGAAAAAGCGCGGTAAAAACCAGATTCGACCGATCGATAAAGTGTCTTTCCTGCCCGCAACTCTTCCCGCGTGCGCTCAAAAATCAGCACGTTAGCATCCACAGCCATGCCGATACTGAGCACAAAACCAGCAATTCCCGGCAGCGTTAAAGTTACTCCCAACAGCACGAAGGCAGCCCAAGTTAACAAAGCATAAATTAACAGAGCAATATTGGCAATGACGCCGGGGAGTCGATAGTAACCAACCATGAAAATCAAGACTAAAACTAAGCCACCGATACCTGCATTAATACTGCTTTGAATGCTATCTCGTCCTAAGCTTGCACCCACAGTACGGTTTTCAATAATTTCGACCGGTACAGGTAAAGCACCACCACGTAATTGCACCGCCAAGTCATTAGCCTTCTGTGCTGTAAAGTTGCCGGAAATTTCGACATTACCGCCTGTGATACCAGTTTGTTTGTACTGATCGCTAACAGTAGCAGCGCTGATCAGTTCGTTATCTAGAAAAATGCCTAGAGTGAGGTTTGTACCAGCAATGCTTTTGGTCAGTTCGGCAAACTTTTGGGCCCCCTCGGTATCGAAGCGTAGCGC
>JAYUGZ010001022.1:0-6581 GCA_043767465.1 Cyanobacteriota bacterium | reverse complement strand
GCTTTTTGCGGACTGAAGTCCGCACTACGAACCTTAACTTATTGCGGTCAATCGACCGGACATGATATGAAGTGTTGAATCAAAAATTGCTTTCGCGTTGCGAGTCAGGAAGCAATCTCAGTCTGTCAAAAGCTGCCGTGCTGGGTTTCACCCCTCTTGTATTTTATGCTGTTGGTTGGCGACAATAATAAGAAGTGACGATTTTCAGGAACTCCGGGCCTCAGACTTGCGGGTCTGAGGTTTTTTATTGGAAGATCGCCAATAGGTGTCGGTAGGGTGCGTCATTTTTGGATTTAGCAAGAAAAACTAGGGTTTGATTGCATGACGCACCTTACTAATTATGCTAGTTGGCTAAGTCCTGTTTTGGTAGGCTACTGCGTGGGAATCCTGCTTGTATTTACGCTTTGCTTGTATAGTATTAGGTAGAAAGCGAACATAACATTTATGGCTTATAGCAACAGCGAAACTGATGGCAAGTCTTTCTACCAATCTGAACCCTTAATTGCCCGGTTAAGAGGGATTATCCGAGATTATCCCGAAGGCGTTGGCATTATCAAAGAGTTGATCCAAAATGCTGACGATGCTAAAGCAACGCGGGTAGAAATTACTCTGGATTGGCGTCACCATCAGGTCAAACAATTGCCTGACGATCGCATGATACAGCTCATGGGGCCGGCGATGCTCGTCTACAACGATCGCGTTTTTACAGATAAAGACTTTGACAGCATCCGCAGCCTGGGACAAAGTGAAAAAGCGCGAGACTTGCAGAAAACTGGTAGATTTGGCGTCGGGTTTAATGCCATATATCACGTTACAGATTATCCCAGCTTCGTTTCGCGCGATCGCATTATTTTTTTTGACCCTCACGGCGCAGCTATCCCCGGCACTTCCAGACAAGAACCCGGGCGCGAGTGGAATTTAGCAAACACTAAATGGTACGAAAAATATCCCGATTTTATGCAAGTCTACGCAGCGGGAGGATTGCCATTAGGAGAGACAAATTTTCAAGGCACTTTGTTTCGCTTGCCTTTAAGAACCGCAGAACACGCGAAAAATAGCGAAATTCGCAAACAAGCTTTCACCGAATCCAACGTCAAAGAACTGCTAGACGAACTGATTAATTCAGGTGAAGAATTGCTGCTGTTTTTGAAATCTATTCAGGAAATTAGAGTTTACGAAATTCCCGCCAACAGTCAAGCAACCAGGCAAGAAATTCTCGCAATTGTTACCCACAACCAGCAAGAAGTACGAGAAGCACGCCAACAACTCCTCGATGCAATTCCCGATACACCAGACAAATTGCTGGAATTGTGCCGCCATAATCCAGCAGGTTTAGTATCAGTTTCATGCCGCCACGAGATAGAAACAATTAGCCGGAATCGAAATACCAAATCAACTTGGAGAACAGTCAGTTTAATTCGGACAGACGAAGGCGGGGAGTTGGCAAAAGTCATACAAGCAATGTACGAAAGCCAAGAAAAAGTATTGCCTTGGGCGGGCGCTGCTGCAAGAATTAATGCTGTGAGTACCGAGGGAAATCCTCAACCTGTCAATGGAAAAGTTTATTGTTTTTTGCCGCTTCCCCTCGAAACCGGGCTACCTATTCACATTAATGGTTTTTTCAACTTAAATAGTTCGCGCGACAACCTCAGCAGCGACAGCGGACAAACTGGAAAAGATAGACCGAGAGCTATTTGGAACCATCTACTCGCACAGCACGTTTTGTCCCACGCTTATGCTAATTTAATTGTTGATTTAGTGCAAGATATCGGCAGGTATCAGCCAGAGGGATTTTACAAATTTTGGCCTGTTGGCAAAATTACTGTCAGCAAAGCTCTCGAAGAACTGCACCGCTGTGTCATACAGTTATTGTATCAGAGATTAGTTGTGCGATCGGCTGTAGAACACGCTGTAACTCAAAATCAATCCAGCGGGGTAGCGATGTCACAAACAAAATGGGTGACACCTCCGACAGTTAAAAATTTACCCTCGAAAAAGTGGTGGGACGAATTATTAGCAGCAATGCGCGCCGACAATATCGACATTCCGGAACCGCCATTACCAGAGTCAATTTTGGCAGCTTTTAAAGATGCAGGTTTGCCATTACAAACATTCACTCCGGCTAATCTGCGCCAGCACTTAACTGAAAACAAACAGCTAGGCGTGCCGTTGCAAGATGCACCTAAATCCAGCCTGCAAAATAGACAGTGGATTGCGAATATGTTGCGCTATTGCATCAGCGACAATCATCGAGATTTGCGCGGTTTGCCGCTAGCTATTCTCGCGAATAATACTTTACAAGTATTTGGTTACAACCCGATAGGCACTATTTACTTTTCAGAGGATACATCAAGGCAGATATTTGCCAATCACCTAGAATGGTTTTTGCACCGAGATTTAACTAATGTAGTTCCTCTATATAACATGATTGGTGTGTCAGAAATGAATGCTACAGAAGTAGCGAAGAAATTGGTTTATGTCATTAGTTCAACGCAGTCAGAATGCGATTGGCAACCTGAGGCACTAAATCCACCAAATACAGATTGGTTGACTCTCGTATACAATTATTTTTTTAATATCTCCCCCAGATATCTGTCGTCAGAAACAGTCGAGGAATTAAAGAAAGTTCCGCTGGTTCCGGGAAATGATGGTAAACTCCACAAAGGAGGAACTGCGGGAACTCCTTTGTTGTGCGCTGATAATATTGCAGCGGAAATCATTGAGGCTGTACAGTATTTTGGGGTGACGCTTGTCCAAGCACCGGCAAAACTTAAAAGTGCGATCGCCCAATTTGCCCAAAGACACAACAATCTGTTAGTCTATTTTCTGACAGGCCCAGATGTCCTAGACACAGTATCTTCGCGGTGCGATCGAGGTTTGCCACCCTACCACCAACAGCATTATACATCTCTCCTGAATTTCCTAGCAGCTTCAGAACCAACAAATTACGACCAAGATAGCCTCAACAAGCTGCGTCAACTTCCAATTTACCCCACAAGTTCCCACGAAATCGTTTCCCTCAACGATGAAAATGTATACCTTCCGGGCGGCGGATACAAACCGCCGGAAATTGCAGGTACGTTGAGGCTGTTACGGACAGAAAAAAACCAAGAATGGCTGCGACTGTTCCAATTTTTGCAAGTTCCGGTACTCAATCGTGCTAGACTAATTCGCGAATGCTTGTTGCCTGAGTATGCGTCCTTTGCCCCGGAAGAACAATTAATCGCGCTGGCGTGGATTCGAGAGCATTGGAGTGAAGCTTGCAAAGAACTAGAAAAGGCAGGAGAGGATGCTTTTTTATTCAAAGAAGAGCTGAAAAAGGCGCGTTTGGTACGCTGTAGCGATCGCAGATTGCGCTCTGTCGAACTAATTTACCATCCCGAAAGTCAAGTAATCCGCAACATTCTCGGAAATTTAGCAGCTATTCCAGATATGGAATTTTACTCGCAGGATTATTCACTGTGGATCGACTTTTTTGAGAATTTGGGTATGCGAAAAACCTTGAGTGCAGATGACATTGCAGTTTGTGTTGACAATCTAATTCAAACCGCTAATCGTTCAAGTGCCGGCGCAGTAACCGATGCTTCGATTGCGGTTTTTAACTACATCGTCGATAATTGGGATTCCCTAAAATATACATCAATTGGAAACACCAACAAAACACTGGCTGAAACACTCGCAGATAAACCTTGGCTTCCTGTTGAGCAAAATCCTCAAAAGTTAAGCCAATATCCCGCCGCTGCGATACCCGAACCGAGATTGTATCGCGCTAAAGATGTCTGTTTCATTCAAGATGTTCGGTTAGTTGCAAGCCAAAAATTCGTATTTGCACGCCCTCAGCGGGATTTGCTGAAACCCGAAATCAAAACAGCACTTGGTTTTATGCCTGTAGATAGAAATACAGTTATTGACCACTTTGATACATTAATAAAAACTTGGGAAAATGACAATTGAAATCACAATATCCGACGATTTAAACGCACAAATACAATCAGTCAAGGCAATTTACAAATATCTCGATGAGACTTTCATCAAAGGCATTATTTCCAGCGAACAACGCCAGCAAATTCAACAGCGATTTGCTGGGCGTCAATGTCTGTGGGATGATTCTAGGGGAAAGTTTTGGCGGCCGAAACACGCTTTTTTGGATGACGTGCCTTTTTTCGGGAACCGCCGCACAACTATAGCTGTTTCTCATCCATTTTCCGAAGTCTATCAGCTTTTAGGACAAGGGCGATCGCCCGTTGTGCAAGATTACCTAGATTTTCTCGAAGAATTAGCAGCCGAATACAGCAACACGCCGTTAAACGCAGCAGACAAAAACTATGCAATCGAGGTAATCAGTCGCCTAGAATCTCAACAGTCATTAGAAGGCCACCCAGTTAAAAATCCACCGATTCTTACTGCAAACACCACACTTGCTCCCGCCTGTCAAGTTCTCATCCCGGATGCACCTTGGCGCAAAGATTATATTGACCCCAATCAGATACTGCACCAGCAAATCTCCCCAAAATTTGCCAAATCTGCCGGAAGTCTTTCTTTATTAAAAGATGTGATTGAACGTCCGGCGGCAGTCAAAAATGCCTTAAATGCTCAAAGTAATGATTGGTGTGTGGAATGGCAAAAAACTCTCAATTCCCCGGAATTAATCTCTGGTTTAAAGCGGCTGATTTTTCACGAGTATGACTCTGAACCAATCCTCGATATCGTCTGGATTGCTAAAGCTCAAGTTTCGCCAGCCAGTCAAATAGATGTAGATTTATTCTGGAATGGTGAAACCAAAATCGCTTCAGCTATCCCCGGAACTCAATACTTTGACGAGTTCCACAAAATATTTCATATCATTAGCAGCGGTAGCAGATACATTATGCTATGCTATTTAGCAGAAAGTATTAACGCTCAACTCGGCGAATATGCAGTGCAAAATCTGCTCCCGTTAGCAAGTATTCTGGATGCTGAGCCGCATCATATTAATGGTTTGCTCAACGAGTTGCGAATTCGGTCTTTACCGGGTGACTTGTCTCCGAGCACCGCAGCTAATTCGGAAATTAAATCCCCTGCAAGTTCCAGCGGCGATAAAAAGGGCGATAGTTCAATTTACTGGGGCGCATTTTGAGCGAAAATAATCAGCATTATCGGCTCAGGAAGGTGCGCACTGCGCACCCTACCAGCCTCTATTCTTCAGTCGGCGTCCGGCGGACTTCGCTTGTGTAGACGCGGTTTCAACCGCGGAATCTACGCGGTTTCAACCGCGGAATCTACGCGGTTTCAACCGCCGTGTCTACGCGGTTTCAACCGCCGAATCTACGCGGTTTCAACCGCCGTGTCTACGCCGTTTCAACTGCCGAATCTACACCGATTGAGTTACATGATGGCGGCTAGTCAACTTATCCAATTGATTGACCAACAAACTCAGGAACAATCCCACATCAGTCACAACTCCAGTAGATTCGATCGACCCCCGATCGCTCAATTTCGTCACCACAGCCGGATTAATGTCCACACACACCATCTTTACACCCGCCGGCGTCATATTTCCCACACCGATCGAATGCAGCATAGACGACAGCATTAACACCATATCGGCGCCCCGCAACAGCTCAGTATACTCTTCTTGAGCCTTAACCATATCCATTTGCGTGTCAGGAAGCGGCCCATCATCGCGGATCGAACCAGCCAGCGAAAACGGTATATTGTGCTTCACACACTCGTACATCACACCGCTAGTAATCACGCCTGCTTCCACGGTTTTAGCAATACTGCCATAACGGCGCACAGTGTTAATCATTTTCAAGTGGTGGCGGTGTCCGCCGCGCACAGCAACGCCGCGTTTCATGTCAACTCCCAAAGAAGTTCCCATGCTCGATTGTTCCATGTCGTGAACTGCGATCGCATTTCCACCTAACAATGCTTGCACATAACCTTCGCGAATCAAATGCGCTAAATGTTCGCCGCCGCCCGTGTGGATTACCACAGGCCCCGCGGTAACTACAACTTTACCACCCCGATCGCGAATTTGGCGCAATTCCCACGCTACTTGTTCCACAACCAATTCTACGCGGCGCTCGCTAGAAACGCTACCGGACATAAAGCTAAATTCTTGAGAATTGCGCTGTTCCCGCGATTCTGTTTTGCGGATAGTGCGGATGCCCACCACATCAACAACGACTTTTTCACCTACTTTTAAATCGCGCAACAATTTGCACGTAGCCACCGGGCCTTCTGCGGTTTCAGTAATCGCAACTGCACCGTCCATCCGCTGATTTCGCGCTTTCACCCACTGGCCACTTACCCGCACTTCCGTGGGATAAATCGTACTAACATAAAAGTCATCCGGGCCGACTCCATCCTGCACTACATCTTCTAAAATAGCGTCGCAAATATCTTGCGGCGGTGGAACTGCACCCAAGTCAATCAGCAATCCCATGATTTCTTCCATCACATCGTGGGAAGGTGCCGAAACTTTAACATCCGCAGATGATGTGCTTTGGCGCTGCTCTCCCAGAGTGAAATTGAGCACTTGGAAACTGCCGCCGTTTTCGATAATTAAGTCTAAAGCGCGGCTGATTAAACCAGCATCG